>NZ_MLCR01000029.1:0-67105 GCF_001875735.1 Corynebacterium sp. NML120713 | reverse complement strand
CAATGAAGATGGCAAACCGATATGCGCTGGTCTTGGCTGAGTTGGGATTGGTGAAGGTGTGCCCGCAGTCTGTGCAGCGCCATCGCTGTTTTCCGCTGGATGTGGTGCCCATTTTTGTGGCGGTGTGTTCGCATGCCGGGCATAGGGGCCTGTTGTGTTTTCTCTTTCTGTGTTGAGTTGGCATGCAGCTGGTTTAACAGTCTGCTGTCATAGCACATCCAACGCCTGAAGTGGTGGACCTTCCGGTCTACGGCAGGGAATCCCGATTCAACGAGCACTGTCCCGCCGTAGGCCCAGGCAGGACCTGGAATCCATATCCAAAAAAGCACACATTTTGTCGCTTAACCCGTTGAAGCGGAGGCCAGCTCGGCCCGTAACAACCCGCTGTCGTCGACCTTCACCGGCGAGCCTTCGCGGTCAGGGTCAAGTGCACTCGATGCAGCAAGCGTATTGTTGGCGGCACTCAGCCTGAGTTCCGCGGTGCCACTGCTTGCCATTCCTGCAGCGGTGTTGGTTGCGTTAGGCGGGGGAGAGCTTGGTTCATCGATGTGCCAGCTGTATCCGGGAAGCTCCGCTGGGTCGTCGAGGGGTGATGAATCAGCAACGTTTCCGGAGCGTGATGTGCTGCCCGCTGAGCTGCGGTCTATGCGTCATATTGAACGGGATTTGTGGGAACTCACGGTGTGGTCGCCGTCGATGCAGCGGGAGGTGGTAATCGATGTGCTGTTGCCGAGCGGTGCCGCTCCTCGGCCAACGTTCTACCTCATGATGGGAGCCGATGGCGCCGCGGGTAGCTACAGCTGGGCTAATTCCTCGGACTATCAAGCGTTCTTCGCTGGCAAGCACGTCAATGTCATTACACCGAAGGGGTCGGTGTCCTCCATGCAAGCCGATTGGTATCGAGAGGACCCGGCTACAGGTACCAACAAGTGGCTCACCTACATGACTCGTGAGTTACCTCCACTTATCGACGCCCACTTCCGCGGCAACGGCCACGATGCTATTGCCGGCATCTCGATGCCTGGTGGCCCCGCGCTGGACATCGCCGCGAATGCTCCGGATCGGTTCGTGGCGGCCGCGTCCTACTCGGGCTGCCCGGCGACGACTGGCGTGCTCGGCGGTATTTATACCTCGTCAGGGGTGACAATGAACAAGGGGAACCCGTTCAACATGTGGGGGACGTCGTCGAACAGGGCGTGCCCGGCGCCCCATGGTGATCGAAGCAGCGTCTATGCCTGCTCGAAGTATTTCGCTGAGACAGCGCAGCAGCAGGGCCTCGACGTAACGTGGCATGAAATTGTCGAGGGGGCACATACGTGGGGAGTTTTCGAGTACATGCTGCTTGCGTTATGGCCAACCATGGAAGGAGCGTCGCGGGAGAGTGGCGCATGGCCTGCAGATTTGGAGAGTTTATAGGGTGGCGTTTATTGTTAACGGGTCGCAAAAAGCGAGCGCGCCCCGTTCGTCTAGCGGCCTAGGACGTCGCCCTCTCACGGCGGTAACACGGGTTCAAATCCCGTACGGGGTACAAATGGCAGTCAGTGCAAGCACTGGCTGCTTTTTCTTTTTCGGTACCTCAAAGGCATGCAGTTTACAAGCTATGGGATTCACGTATCATCGGAGGCCAAACCCAAAGATGAAAGGAACGTGAACATAGAATGAGAAAAACACAGTATGCTGTGCTCGCGGCTATGAGCGCCAGCGTTTTAGTGCTGACAGGCTGCTCTGAAGCGGGGACGGATGCGCCGTCGACTTCAACTGAGGCGGCTGCAACGAGTGAGGTCCATTGGGGGTACGAAGGAGACGGTGCTCCAGAGCACTGGGGCGAGCTTTCGGCCGAATTCGAGGCCTGTGGAAATGGCAAGGAGCAAAGCCCAATCAACTTGAGTGACGCTACCCCTGAGGACTTGGCAGACATAGAGTTTGCATATGCTGCCAGCACGGGTGAAGTCCTGAATAACGGACACACGTTGCAGTACACGCCGTCGACAACGCAGAAGGTAACTCTCGACGGTGAAGATCTAGAGCTCGCGCAGCTGCACATGCATACTCCTGCAGAGCACGAGGTCGACGGTAAGCAGCTTCCTGGCGAGATCCACTTTGTGCACAAGAATGCGGCAGGTGACATTACAGTCCTTGGAATTCTGCTTGAGGAAGGTGCACCGAACGAGCTAGTGCAGTACCTGCTTGATAATGCGCCAGAGAACGTGGATACCTCACATATTTCTCAGGAGGAGATCAACATCGCGGATGCTCTTCCAGCATCACATGAGTACATCACGTATGGAGGCTCTTTGACGACGCCACCTTGCTCTGAAAACGTTCGCTGGATCGTAATGACGCAGCCGGTAACTGCCTCAGCTGAGCAACTGCGAGCATTCGAATCGCTGATCGGCAAGAATGCTCGTCCTGTTCAGGACCAAAATGGCCGTGAGCTCAAGTTGGACGCCACGAGCAAATAATTCACCCGTGGGGAGTACGCTAGTCACGTGCTGATTACAGTGTTGCTCTCCGTCACGTTCGCGTGCGGGCTGATTATTGCAGCCCTGCATGTGTTGAACCGCCAGTTCATTGCCCCGGTGTATGACGTGTGGTTGAACTTGGCGGCGTTTGGTGCGGCCACGATGTCCAACACATTGTTACATCAGCCGGTGCCGGCGTTCCTGTCGGGCTGCGCTGTGGCCGCCTGGGTGTATCTCGGCGTGCGAACGGTGAAGGCGAAGCGTGCGGGCCTCGTTGCAGGTGGACAGCGGCGCCAGCGATTGGAGACTACCGCAGCGCCTCGGTGAGCTGTTGAGCAGCCTCGTGGAGTTCGGAGCCCCACTTTTGGATCGGGGTGGGAACGAGGCGCTCGGCAGGCCCTGAAACGGAAAGTACAGCGATGACTGATCCGTCCGGGTTAGTGATGGGCGCGGATAGGCTCGCGAGACCAACTTCACGTTCCGCGATCGATTCGGCGAGGCCGGTTTCGCGAATCTTTTTGAGGTCTTCGGCGGGGAACGGGGAGGCGTCGATAAGAGAGTGGGCGGCGAACACTCGGGCGGCAGAACCTGCAGTGAGCGAGAGCTGCGAACCTACGGGAACCGTGTAGGTGAGGCCGCTCTCGGGCTTTTCCGCCGCGATGCAGGTGCGGGTATCGCCGCTGAGTTTGTAGAGCTGCACCGACTCACCGGTGGACTCCACTAGGTCACGCATGATTGGCGCAGCCGCAGAGAGCAAACGGGGGGAGGAATGTCCGGAGAAGTGGGAGAGCGCGCGGCCAATTGTCCACTGTCCGTCCTCTGTCCGTGCGAGCACGTTGTGGACCTCGAGCGCGGTGGCGATACGGTGTGTTGTTGCGCGGGGCAGGCCGGTTGCTTCGCTGAGCTCGGCGAGGGTTTTGTCGCCACCTGCGACCGCTCGTACGATTGAAATCGAGCGATCGAGCACTTTAATTCCAGAGTCTTCGCTATACTGTCTCACGTCATGGATTCTACCATCTCACTCGGTGGGAGGTGGTTGCGACTGTTGAGGAGGAGCAAGATGGGCCAAAAGCCATTAACGCTGGCGGAAAAAGTGTGGCGTGATCACGTGGTCACCCGTGGAGAGAACGGTCAGCCTGATCTTCTCTACATCGATTTTCAACTCTTGCATGAGGTGACGTCACCGCAGGCATTTGATGGTTTGCGCCTCAACGGGCGCCGCATGCGCCACCCAGAGCTGCACCTTGCCACCGAAGACCACAACGTGCCAACCACGGGCATCGTTTCTGGCGAGCTGACAGAAATTAGCGACCCGACCTCGCGCACCCAGGTCTCGACGCTGCGAAAGAACTGTGAAGAGTTCGGCGTTGTGCTGCACGAAATGGGCGATAAGGAACAGGGCATCGTCCACACCGTTGGCCCACAGCTGGGCATTAGCCAGCCCGGCATGACGATTGTGTGCGGCGACTCGCATACGTCGACGCACGGTGCGTTCGGTTCGATCGCCATGGGTATCGGCACCTCTGAGGTAGAGCACGTCATGGCGACCCAGACGCTGCCGCTGGCACCGTTCAAGACGATGGCGATTGAGGTCAGTGGAACGCTGCAACCTGGTGTGAGTGCGAAAGATTTGATCCTGGCAATCATCGCCAAGATTGGTACTGGCGGTGGCCAAGGGCACATCATTGAATACCGCGGCGAAGCCATTCGGAAACTTTCAATGGAAGCGCGCATGACCATCTGCAACATGTCCATCGAGGCAGGCGCCCGTGCCGGCATGGTGGCACCCGATGAGACGACATTTGAGTACGTTAAGGGACGTCCCTACGCGCCGAAGGAGAAGGACTGGGACGACGCAGTGGCGTACTGGAAGACGCTGCCAACTGACCCCGGCGCGAAGTTCGACACCGTCGTAGAGATCGACGCCTCGACGCTCACCCCGTTCGTCACCTGGGGTACCAATCCCGGCCAGGGCTTGCCGCTGAGCGCCTCAGTTCCTGACCCTGAGGACTTCGGAGACGACAGCGTGAAGCAGGCCGCGGAAAAAGCATTGCAGTACATGGGGTTGACCCCTGGCACGCCGTTGCGTGACATCAAGATTGATACAGTCTTTCTGGGATCGTGCACGAACGCGCGCATCGAAGACTTGCGCGCCGCTGCAGAGGTTGTGCGCGGCCAAAAAATCGCGAAGGGGACCCGCATGCTGGTCGTGCCGTCCTCTGCCAAGGTCAAGCAGCAGGCGGAAGAAGAAGGCCTGCACACAATCTTTGAAGAGTTCGGCGCTGAGTGGCGCACCGCGGGCTGCTCTATGTGTCTGGGTATGAACCCCGACCAGCTTGCCCCTGGAGAGCGCAGCGCTTCGACGTCCAACCGAAACTTCGAAGGCCGCCAAGGACCTGGTGGTCGCACACACCTAGTTTCGCCCGAAGTAGCGGCTGCTACAGCAGTACTCGGCCACCTCGCCGCACCCGCAGACATTCCTTCCACCGCCAACGCACAGTAGTCAGGAGCTGAACACGATCATGGAAAAATTCACAACCCACAGTGGCGTCGCAGTTCCGTTGACGCGGTCAAATGTGGACACCGACCAGATTATTCCCGCCCGCTACCTCAAGCGGGTGACCCGTACCGGATTCGAAGATGGCCTGTTTTCAAACTGGCGCAACAATGAACCTGACTTTGTGCTGAACAACGAGGCATACAAGGAAGGGTCGGTGCTGTTCGCCGGCCCCGACTTCGGCACTGGCTCCTCCCGCGAACACGCGGTGTGGGCTCTGCAGGACTACGGGTTCCGGGCGGTATTTAGCCCACGGTTTGCTGATATCTTCCGAGGCAACGCGGGCAAGGCGGGCCTTCTAGCTGGCATCATGTCGGAGTCTGACATCGAACTGATCTGGAAGCAGCTCGAGCAGGCACCAGGCACTGTCGCTACTGTTTCATTGCCGGACCGCACCGTCACAGTCGGGGAGAGTACCTACTCGTTCGACGTCGACGACTACACCCGCTGGCGCCTGAGCGAAGGCCTCGACGATATCGGGTTGACGCTGCGAAACGAGCAAGCCATCGAGGAGTACGAACAGCAGCGTCGCCCGTTTTACCCCGCTACTTCTCCTCGGTAGCAGGGGTGCCGAGACGTTCGAGAGCCGAAGGTGCGAACGTCGACAAGAAGTCGCGGACTGACGTCGTGATGCCGTGGATAGCGGAGGAGACGTGGTCCGCGAACTGCTGGTCGCTGTACTCCCAATAGCCCGGCATGACATACGCAACGCCCAGAGCGGAGACATCGCGCTTCTCGTCTTTCATTACGACGAGCGATGGGAATGCGTGGGCGTTGTTGTAGTCCTCGCACCACGTGAGCACTTCGTCGAAACGACTTGCGTCGACAGCATCGATTGAGACAGTAGAGACGAAATGCAGACTTGTATCGACCAGCTTCATCTCAAAGCCGATACCGGAAAATGCTGTAATGAGAGAGTTGTACTGCGTAGGCTCCCGGTACTCCCAACCGCGTTGGTCAAACAGCTTGCGAAGACGATCAAGACTTAACGGCTGTAGCTGTTGCATTTTACTGCTCCTTCTCCTGCTTGTACGGGTGCTTGTCTTTGAGATGCGCGAAGTTTTCGTCGAGCGCTTCCACCGCGTAGTGCATGATGGAGAAGTAAAACTGCAGCATTGACTGCAGCTGCTCGTCGCTGAAACCGTCGGAGGAGAAAAACGGTGCCTCAAATAGCGCGACCAGAGCACCGTCCTCGCGCTGAATCGGATGTGCACGAACGAGGGGCAGTGAGCGGTTCAACTCATTGATGCTGAGACGAAGATTGCTCTTATCTGCATTCATCTTCGCGGTTCCAAGCCACTGGCTGGTGATCTTGAATCCGATGTCTTTGACTTCAAAGAAGCACATGATCGACGGAAACGCGGTGCGGGTGAGGCCGTCCTCGGAACTGCGGAAATACTGCAATTCAAGCGCATCGAGTGCCGCTTCGATTCGTTCTTGGGTAACTGGCTGCAACTGGGCAGTCCTTTCTTTTTCTAGGCGAAGTGTCCTTAGAGCACCGGTAGTGGAGATGGCATGTAGTCGGCGCCGATGAGTTGCCCATCGTTAAAGGAAAGTACCCATACCGACGCCTTCTTCGCCAGGATCGGCGAATCGATCGGCAGACGACCGTCGGCCGAGAGCGCAGCAATCATCTCAGGGATGACCCCGCCCTGCGAGCACACAACGTGTGTGCCACCGCGTTTGATGAGCGCATCAAAATCTGCGCGGGCGGCTACCTGGTTCTCCTGCCACGCGATTTCACCGAAGGTGGCGTCGATCGTGATGTCTTTACCGAGTGCCTTCGCAAGTGGGATCAGTGTCTGCTCGCAACGCAACGGCTCGGCAGAATAGAGAGACTCAGGAGCGAACGCCTGCAGCAGCGGCACAAGCGCCTTCGCCTGGCGCTTGCCCTTCTTATCGAGCGGCCGACGACTATCGTCGTGCTTCCAGGCCTCCTTGTAGTTCGCACGAGCGTGGCGCACGTACAGAATCCGGGTGTCAGCAGGGGTGGCGAAGCGCTTCGCAGCTTTCAGCAATACTTGCCTGTCGAGCTCGTAGCTCATCAGCTGTGTCGCATCGTCGATGTTGAGCCAGCGGATCTCGTCGACCTCATTGTTAGGAGTGAACTCGCCGCCGACTACCTTGCCGGTCCAGTAGTACACAACCTTCGTCGTGTTCTTGACTGGATACACGGTTTTACCAATCAGCTTTCCCAGCCGGACTTCGTAGCCAGTTTCCTCCTGGATTTCGCGAACGGCGGTGGTAACGAGGAACTCGCCTGGATCCACCTTGCCTTTGGCGAGCGACCAGTCGTCGTAGTGTGGGCGGTGGATACAAGCGACTTCTATAGAATCCGGATGCTCGAGATCGCCACGCCACAGCACAGCACCCGCGGCGAGTGTTGTCTTCTTGAACTCCCGATGCGGATGGCGGGGGACTTCTTGGTGGCGTCCGGTAATGAACATTTCTCCGAATTGGTCTTTGTGTTGTTCGTGGAGCTTCGTTGAACGTGACATACTTTCTATCTTTACGCACTTTGCAGGTTTTCGCTGCAGCGACAGGTCAGCGGGCTGATTGTGGATATTGGCGGTAGAAAAGTGCTAGCGTGAAACGGTTCATGCAGACAGGAATGGCGGTGGCACAAGTGGTAAACGTAGCGGTAATGGGTGCAGGTTCCTGGGGGACAACCTTGGCCAAAGTGTTTGCCGATGCCGGCAACATGGTGCAGCTGTGGGCACGCCGGGACGAGCTGGCGAAGACCATGCAGGAGACTCGGGAGAACCCCGATTACCTGCCGGGGATTGCGCTGCCGGACGGGGTCTTCGCAACGTCTGACGCGGAAGCGGCACTGCAGGCTGCCGATATCGCTATTTTTGCTGTGCCGAGCCAAACCATGCGCCAGAACCTGGAAGTGTGGGCCCCGCTGCTGCGTACTGACACCACGCTGTTGTCCATTTCGAAAGGCATTGAGACCGGCACATACATGCGAATGTCGGAGATCATCGCTGAGGTTACCGGCGCAGAGGAGAACCGAATCGCGGTACTCAGCGGGCCAAACCTTTCCCGCGAGATTGCTGAGGAACAGCCGGCGGCCACCGTCATCGCCTGCAGTGACATCAACCGTGCGAAGCTCGTGCAGGCTGCGTGTGCGACGTCGTACCTGCGCCCGTATACGAACACTGATGTTGTCGGCTGTGAGATCGGAGGTGCGACGAAGAACGTCATCGCGCTTGCCTGTGGCATGGCTTCTGGCCAGGGGCTAGGGGAGAACACGCTGGCAACGCTTATTACCCGTGGCTTGGCTGAAAGTACGCGTCTAGGCCAGGAGTTGGGTGCTGACGCCCGGACGTTCGCAGGCCTGGCGGGCATGGGGGACTTGGTTGCCACGTGCTCTTCGCCGCTGTCTCGTAACCGAACTTTCGGTTCTGCGCTGGGAAAGGGTGCCACGATTGAAGAAGCGAAGGCTGCAACGAAGGGCCAGGTTGCTGAGGGGGTTATTTCCTCACGCAGCATTTATCAGCTCGCCGAGCGCCACGGCGTGGACATGCCGCTGACACAAGCCGTTTTCGCAGTGTGTCACCAGGGTGTGACGGTGGAGGAGACGATTGCTGCGTTGATGGGTCGGTCGAAAAAGTCGGAGTAGACACCAGGTAATGTGTCAGCTGTGATTCGTATTGCAGTAGTCTACGGTGGTCGTTCCACCGAGCATTCAATTTCTTGTATTTCTGCCGGCTCCATCATGGCCCACCTGGACCCCGAGGTGTACGAGGTGTTTCCGGTAGGTATTCGCCGGGATGGTACTTGGGTGCGCGGGGAAATCGACCCCGTTGGCGGAGAGGCGCTTCCCGAAGTTCGTGGTGGGGCAGAGATCGCGTTGAGTATCAACCCTTCGCGCCGTGGTGAGTTTACTGATGTCGCCACCGGCGAGGCCGTCGCACAGGTCGACGTTGTTTTCCCGGTTCTGCACGGGCAGTTTGGTGAAGACGGCACAATCCAAGGCATGTTCGAGCTTTCGGGAATCCCGTACGTGGGGCCAGGCGTCTTGGCGTCCGCGAGTGGCATGGACAAGGAGTACACGAAGAAGCTCGTGGCACTTGCCGGAATTACAGTGACGCCGGAAGTGATTCTCCGCGGAGGTGAACTGCTGCTCGATGAGGATAAGCAGCGCCTAGGCCTTCCAGTGTTCGTCAAGCCCGCCAACGGGGGATCGTCGATTGGTGTGTCCAAGGTGACCACGTGGGAAGACTTCGATGCCGCACTGCATCAAGCGTACGAGTGCGACTCGAAAGTGATCGTCGAATCGGAGCAGGTCGGCGACGAAGTCGAGGTTGGAGTTCTGGAGTTTCCCGATGGCCGCATCGAGGCTTCCGTGCCGGCCAAACTCAATGGAACTGATGCCTCCGCAGAAGGCTTCTACGGCTTCGAAACGAAGTACATGGAAGAGGGAGTTACAGCAACAATCCCCGCGCCTTACGACGCCTCTTTGATAGCTACCCTGCAGGACCAAGCAGTCCGTGCATTCAATGCACTGAACTGTAAGGGATTGGCACGCGTGGACTTCTTCGTCACCGACAAGGGGCCTGTGCTCAACGAGATCAACACCATGCCGGGGTTCACCGCAATTTCGATGTACCCACAGGTGTGGAACGCAAGCGGCATCGACTATCCGAAACTGCTCGACACTCTGGTCCGCACTGCGCTGCAGGTAGCCGACGGCGCAACGGACTAAGACTTGCGTTCGGGGACGTGCTTCTCGACGAGCTCGGTCAGCGTGGTGATGACCTCATTGCCCTCACCTGAGGGCACAAAGGCCGCGACGTTGACCTCTCGCCCGAGCGCGTACCACGTCGACGAGGTGGTACCAGTTGCAGTGATGGTGTCCTCAAACCAAGGGATCCCGTTGATCTGTTGCAAGGTCGCTCCGGCCTCGTAGTGCTCCGGGTCGTTCACACCACAACGCAGCACAATCGGTTCGTGGCCAAGCTGCGTCCAGACTGCAGTTTGCGGCGAAGCCACTTTGTTCTCAGGAAGCCGTTTATAGCCTTCGACGAGCGATTCAGGAAGCGCAGCAAGCAATCCGCCGCATGCGTTTGCTCCACTCCCGTCCGTTAAATGCGTCGCTGGCTGCAGCTCAGAGAGCGGCGCCGGGTTGCGGGGAAGATCGCGCTGCGGCAGCGCACTCACGTTAATCTCGTCCACTGGCGTATCTGCCCTGCCGAGTCCCTCCGCGTCGGTAGTCACGGCGACTACCGGCCAACGGTCCGCGCTAAACCACGTGACCATGCTTGAGCCTGGGGTGGCGTCGTCAATTCTGATCCACTCTGCACCATTGTGGGAGGACACCGGGGTGTACTCGGTGTACTGCAGGGGCATTTCCACGCCGCAGCGCAGCGTGACGCGTCGAGTTGAAGAGGACTGCCACGCGGCAGCACCTGCCGGAGCCGGGGCGGCGAGCTCCGCACGCTTGTGCCCAAGCACCTTTTCAGGAAGGCTGTCCACGAGCGCAGCGCACTCGGGTGAATCAGCCTCGGGGGAAGGCAGCTCAGTCATCGCCACAGGCTGCAGTGCCACCTGCTGGAAAAAATACCGAGCACCCACAATGACGCCCAGAACAAGCGCCACTGCGAGGCCCAAACTGATGTAGACCGCTGTACGGTTAATCTGTGAATCATGCAACGCGCCAGTGGAATCTTTCATGGCGTACAAGTCTACTGAAAGGCGCACTTTGGTGAGTAACGTCGGCTTTCCCACGCACGGCCCGACGCTCCGGGAGGTGGGAGAACAAGCAACGATTGACGCCATCGTTGGTGCAGCGCCATCGCCGCTCAACGGTGATGACGCAGCAGTGCTCGAATCGCACACGCCGAATAGCCGCGCGGTCGTAACAACGGACATGCTCGTCGAGGGACAGCATTTTCGCTTTTCGACGACCACCCCTGCTTTGTTGGGGCGCAAAGCCATCGTGCAAAACTTCGCCGACATCGAGGCGATGGGTGCTCGCCCCGTTGCCGCGCTACTCGCGCTCTCGGCGCCTCCGGACACCCCGCTTGCCGTCGTGAGTGAGCTTGCACGAGGGATCCATCTCGAATTGGAGCGATACTCGAGCGAGCTCGTCGGCGGGGACATCACGAGTGGGAACCAACTGACGATCGCGATCACCGCGATTGGTTCGTTAGGAGGCAGTTTGCCGCCACTGCGCTTGAGCCAAGCGCGTCCGGGGCAGCGAGTGATAGCGCACGGGAAAATCGGCTATTCTGCTGCAGGCTTTGCACTACTGGAGTCCGGACGGGAAATCCCGGAACGGCTTGCAGATATCGTACATGCGCACCGCTGCCCGCAACTGACTCCTGGGCGCGGGGTTGTTGCACGAGCAGCAGGGGCTACAGCCATGACAGACAACTCCGACGGGCTACTGCACGATCTGGGCGTGATAGCCCGGGCCTCGAACGTGGGGATTAACATCTCGCGCGCCGCTGTAGCCCCAAGTGATCAGCTGCGAGAAGCCGGTGAGTTCCTAGGCGTCGACCCATGGGACTGGGTACTCAACGGGGGAGAAGACCACACGTTGCTGGGCACGATCGATGGGTCCGCACCCGTGGGGTATCGTTCGATCGGTACGGTCACACGCAAAGTCGGCGTGGAAATCGACGGCGTCGCACACACCGCGCGCCATGAATGGGAGCCATTTTCATGAACTTACCCGTCCACCCTTCCTGGCAGGAACCGCTGGCGGAAGTAGAACCTGCCATCCACGCGATGGGAGACTTTCTCCGCGGTGAACCCGCGTACCTGCCTGCCGGAAAAGATATTCTCCGTGCGTTTTCGACCCCATTTGAAGATGTCCGTGTGCTCATCTTGGGCCAAGATCCGTACCCGACGCCCGGCCACCCCATGGGTCTCTCATTCTCGACGCAGCCAGGCGTGAAACCGCCCCGATCGTTGGTAAACATCTACCAGGAGCTCAACGATGACCTCGGTATCCCCCCACGAGCCGACGGGGACTTGACCTCCTGGCAGCGAAACGGAGTCATGCTGCTCAACAGAGTACTCACAGTCCGGCCCGGCGCGCCGGCGTCACACCGCGGGAAGGGCTGGGAAGCGGTGACCGCACACGCAATCGCAAAGCTCGCTCAGCGTAATACGCCGTTGGTTGCGATCCTGTGGGGCAGAGACGCACAAACTGCGAAACAGTTCCTCGGGAGTACGCCAACGATTGAGTCCCCACATCCGTCGCCGCTGTCGGCGCGCCGGGGATTTTTCGGGTCGCGGCCATTCAGTCGGGCAAATCAGGCGCTCATTGCACAGGGTGCCTCACCTGTCGACTGGGCACTGTAGACTGTCTGACCATGGAAACAGCAACTGCACTCGATGGACCACGGCTCCTGTCCTGGGCTCGTCGGGCAGCGGCAGAACTCGAACGTCGCCGACACGAGATCAACCAGCTCAATGTGTTCCCCGTCCCGGACGCGGACACTGGTTCCAACATGGCGCAGACGATGGCGGCGGCTGTCGAAGAGGCGTCGAAAAGATCTGATGCTCAGTCGATGCAGGAAGTAGCCGAAGCGCTTGCTGTTGGCGCCATTCGCGGCGCGCGTGGCAACTCGGGTGTTGTGCTGTCCCAGGTCATCCGAGGCGTCGCGCAAACCGCCGATGAAGATACTCGAAGCGGACAGTTCATCGCGAACGCGCTTGCCCAAGCAGTGCAGTTTGTTGACCGTGCAATTGCCGAGCCTGTAGAAGGCACCGTGATCACGGTGCTGCGGGCGGCGTCGACTGCGGCATCGCAAGCGCTGCAGGAAACAGGGGGAGAAGCACCCGCGTTGAGCATCGCGCAGGCTGCCGCCGACGCTGCGCAAACTGCACTCGCACGTACCCCGTCACAGCTGGAAGCGCTGCGGGAAGCGGGCGTCGTCGACGCAGGAGGCACCGGCCTCGTTATCCTCCTAGAATCACTTGTATACGAACTCGACGGCCAACCCTACGAGGTAGCGCAGCCTGCCACACACGCATCCAATCACGTGACCTCACACGCAAGTGGCAAGGCAAACCTGGAAGTCATGTTCTTCTTCGAAGGCGACATGGATGCCCTTGAGGGCGAACTGAGCACCATGGGCGACTGTCTTGTGATCGCTCGCAATAACGAGCGCAGCGGCAAAGTCCACATTCACTCCACCGAGGCCGGCGCAGTGATTGAGCGCGCGTTCGCCCGCGGTACCGTGACACAACTGCATCTCGAAGTGCTCCCGGACGAACCTGTCACGCAAACTCCCACAAGACTGGTTGTCGCAGTGACGCCTCCCGGATCACTTACTGATCTCTACGCGCAGGCAGGTGCGGTAACAGTCGCGCCGGGCGAGAATATTGTCGCGGACATCCTCGCCGCCGTCCACAAAACCGAAGCTCGCGAAGTTATTTTGCTGCCGAACGGACTGCTTGATCAGCGAAGCCTCGCCGCAGTGGAGAAAGCAACCCACGCCTTCGAACAAAGCATCACCCTGCTTCCTACCGTGCGGCTCGTTTCCGGTATCGCGGCGCTCGCCGTTCATGACCCAGCCCAACCACTCGCGACGGCAGCTTTCACCATGTCGGAGGCCGCCGGAGAAATGCGAACCGCTGTCCTCCAGCGCGCCCCTAAAGCCGGGCTCGTGCAAGGAGGGGCAGTCTCGAAGGGCGACATCATCGCCATGGCACACGGCGAAACACTCCTGATCGCTGACGACGCGATAGCCGCCGTCGAAAAGACCTGCAAGCGCCTCCTCGAGCCCGGTGGGGAACAAGTCACCGTACTCTTCGATACCGCATCACTGCGCGCCGAAGACCTCGCGGCACTAGACGACAAACTCGACGTCGACGTCATCGTTTTCCCCGCAGACGGGCTCGGTGCCGTCGCCGAGATCGGAGTCGAATAGGAAGTGCTAGGAAACATCGACCCCAGGCCGCTCAACCTCGTCATCCCCCTGAAACAAGCCAAGGCAATCACCAAACACCTTGGATACAGCACCTGCGGCGAGCTCCTCGAGCACTACCCACGCCGATACCTCCACTACGGCACCGCGACCGACCTTGCCACCATCAATGAAGGCGATACACTCAGCATCGTCGGCGAAATCACCGCTACCCAACGCATCCCCAACAGAAAACACCCCAACCGACCCATCTACCGAACCCACGTCTACGACGGCACCAACACCTTCACCGCAACATTCTTCGGCTCCAACTACGCCATGCGAGTGCTCAAAGAACACACCCGCGTGATGATGACCGGCAAAATCAGCACGTACCGCAACGAAATCCAGTTCCAACACCCAGACTTCGTACTACTCGACGGCCCCACCCAAGCCACCGGAGCACTACGACAACTCCAACACTTCGGCGACCTCGAAGCAATCCTCTCCGGACACGAATGGCTCCCAATCTACCCGGCAACAAAACAGGTCAGCACCTGGACCATCATGGGAGCCGTCCACACCATCCTGCAAAGCCTCCCCACAGTCCCCGAACCACTCGGCGCAAGCCCTGACGGATACATCGCCCGCGACAGCGCCATCCGCACCATTCACCAACCTGACACCGAAGGACCCGAACCCGCCCGCCGACGCCTCAAATACGACGAAGCCATGACCGTCGCACTCGCCATGAGCGTGCGACGCACCGATGCAAACAACCACAACGCTCCAGCCCTTCCCAAACAACCAAACGGCGAACAATCCCGACTCATTACACAACTCCCATTCCCACTCACTGGCGGGCAACAACGCGTCATCCAGGAAATCTCCACCGACCTGACTCACGCCCACCCAATGAGCCGCCTCCTCCAAGGAGAGGTCGGCTCCGGCAAAACTATCGTCGCACTGATCAGCATGCTCCAAGCGGTTGATAACGGCGCTCAAGCAGCCCTGCTCGCACCTACCGAGGTGCTCGCGCAGCAACACGCACGATCGCTTACAGAGACACTCATGCGCGCCGGGCTGCACACGACTGTGGTGCCACTCACAGGCTCCATGCCGACGGCACTGAAGCAAGATGCCCTCCTCAAGATTGTCTCGGGTGAGGCGGACATAGTCGTGGGCACCCACGCGCTGATTCAAGACAGCGTGGAGTTCTTTAACCTTGGCTTCGTCATTGTCGACGAGCAGCATCGTTTTGGCGTGGAGCAGCGCGACCGACTTCGCGCTAAGTCGGGGGCGCAGACTCCGCACTTACTTGTCATGACAGCGACGCCGATCCCGCGCACAATCGCAATGACCGTCTTTGGTGATCTCGAGGTCTCGGTGCTCAACGAGCTGCCAGGCGGAAGGAAGCCTATTCAGTCCTCAGTTGTTCCGGAGTTCAAGCCGACGTGGATTGCACGTGCGTGGGAGAAGATGCGAGAAGATGTCGCGGCTGGCCACCAGGTCTACATTGTGTGCCCGCGTATTGACGGCGAGGGTGGTGTCCTTGAGACTGCCGAGTGGTTGCGCGCTACCGAGTTCCCAAGCCTGCAAGTAGCCGTACTGCACGGCAAGATGCGTGCTGAGGAAAAAGACGCTGTGATGTCCGATTTTGCAGCGGGTGGCATTGACATCTTGGTAGCTACGACCGTCATCGAAGTTGGCGTAGACGTGCCGAACGCGACTGTCATGATGGTACGGGAATCAGAAAGCTTTGGCGTTTCACAGCTGCACCAGCTGCGAGGCCGAGTCGGGCGAGGCGGCAATCAATCTCTGTGTCTTTTCCATACACAGGCAGAAGAAGGCAGTGATGCCTTTCAGCGGGTCTGGGAGGTTGCTCAGACGAGCGATGGCTTTGCTCTTGCCGATCTAGACTTGCGCCACCGCCGTGAGGGTGACGTGCTCGGAACAGAGCAGTCAGGTATCCGTCGCACGTTTAAATTGATCGACTTGATTGAGGACTACGAGATCGTTACCAGTGCGTACCGCGATGCGGCCCGCTTTGTCGAAGAAGACCTTGAGAAGGCACGGGCGCTCAGTGCACACCTCCAAGATGAGGACTTTGTGTACCTAGAAAAGAGCTAAAGCTAGAGTGAGTACCATGAATCGCATCATTTCTGGTGAAGCCCGTGGGCGCAAGATTAAAGTTCCGCCGGAGGGGACACGGCCAACGTCGGACCGCGCGCGAGAGGGCCTCTTTTCCTCTCTGCAGGTCCGCTTTGGGTTCCCTGGGCAGCACGTCCTTGACCTCTTTGCCGGATCCGGCGCACTAGGGCTGGAGGCAGCCTCGCGTGGAGCTGAGGAAGTGGTGCTTGTGGAAAACGACCCGAAAGCGGTCGCGGTGATTGAGCACAATGCGGGCGTTGTCGGGCACCCGAACACCCGTGTCGAGCCCGTGAAAGTCTCCGCGTATGTGGCGCGTGCTCCCAAGCAGCACTTTTCAATGGTGCTCGCCGATCCACCCTACGACCTTGCCGATGAAGCCGTCGCTGAAATGGTCACTGCGTTGCAGGAGCTACTTGTCGACGGCGCCGTGGTCGTCATCGAACGCCACCGCGAAAGCCCCGAGACCGCATGGCCGCCCGCGTTTACCCCTACGGGACAGAAACTCAAGAAGCGCTTGTACGGGATTGCAAGGTTCGATATGGCAGTGTATACAGCCCCCTCAGACGCTCAGGAGGAGTGAGTTATGGCCCAATCGTCAGCTTCGTCCCGTAACGTTGCGGTGTGCCCCGGGTCGTTCGACCCCTTCACGAACGGGCACCTGGATATCGTAGACCGTGCTCGACGCCACTTCGACGAAGTAGTCGTTCTGGTAACTGGGAACCCAACCAAGAAAACCGGAATGTTTACAGTGGCGGAACGCGTCGCCTTGATCCAGTCCGCCGTCGCCGACATGCCGGACGTGAAAGTAGACAGCTGGGGTGGGTTGTTGGTCGACTACACCAGCGCACACGGCATTACTGCCCTGGTGAAAGGCTTGCGATCGTCACTTGACTATGAGTATGAGCTGCCAATGGCGCAGATGAACCGCCGACTCACCGGTGTTGAGACGTTCTTCTTGCTCACTGACGAGAAGTACGGCTACATTTCGTCCTCGCTATGCAAGGAAGTCGCCCGCTTCGGAGGCGATATCGGGGGACTGGTACCTCCGGCGGTCATGCAGGCGATGAACGAACGCCTGCGCGAAGCAAAGTAAAAACCCGGAAGATCAGCCAAGCAGATCTACCGGGCTCCGATTGGGCGCTCAAGCTAGAAAATTGTAGAAAGGAAGGCCTTCGTGCGTTCCTTTTGAGGGTTGTCGAGCACCTGTTCAGGGGTGCCGTACTCGACGATCTGACCGTCGGACATGAATGCAACGTGATCTGCGACCTCGCGCGCGAATGCCATCTCGTGCGTGACCACCAACATTGTCATGCCGTCCTGCGCAAGTTGCTTCATCACCCGCAACACTTCACCGACAAGCTCCGGGTCAAGTGCGGACGTGGGCTCGTCGAAAAGCATGAGCTTTGGATCCATCGCGACCGAACGAGCGATAGCGACTCGCTGCTGCTGACCACCTGAAAGCTGGATCGGGTAGGCGTCCGCCTTCGATTCGAGACCGACCATGCGCAGAAGCTCCATCGCACGGACCTTTGCCTTCTCCGGCGACTCGCCCTTGACATGGACCGGAGCTTCAATGATGTTGTCGAGCACGGTGCGGTGCCCGAACAAGTTAAAGCTCTGAAAGACCATCCCGATGTCCCGGCGCTGGACTGCGGCATCCTTCTCGCTCATCTCATAGAGCGTGCCGTTCTTTTCGCGGTACCCGATCAGATCACCATCAACGTACAGGCGACCAGCAGTGACCTTCTCAAGATGGTTAACGCAGCGAAGGAATGTGGACTTGCCGGAGCCGGAAGGACCGATCAAACAGGTAACAGAACCCGGAGCTACTTCGAGGTTGATGCCCTTGAGTACTTCCAAGCTGCCGAAGGACTTCCATACGTCAACCGCTTGGATCATTGGCGTTTGGGCGGGGGAAGAAGATGTAGGAGAAGCCATGGTTACCGTTGGTTCCTTTCTGGAGCTTCAATGATCTCGACGTTGTTTGGAATTGTGCCTTCGGCGTCGGCCAAGCTAGCGAGCTGCCGGGCAGTGAGCTGGCGGGTTGCGCCCCGGTCGAAGTAGCGCTCCAGGTAGTGCTGCGCGACCATCAGCAAGGAGGTGATTACCAAGTACCACGTTGCTGCCACAAGCAGCAACGGAACCGGCTGGAACAGCGCTGCAGCGATATCCATCGAGCGGCCGTACAGCTCCAGGGAGTAAGGAACCGCAACAACCAACGAAGACGTCTTCAGCAAGGAGATAAATTCATTTCCTGTCGGCGGAATGATAATGCGCATCGCTTGGGGAAGAACTGTCCTAGTCATGGTCTGGGACCAGCTCATGCCCAGCGACTTCGACGCTTCAATCTGTCCTTCTGGAACAGCGGAGACACCCGAGCGGACAATTTCCGCCATGTAGGCGGCCTCATTGAGGCCCAGACCAACGACGGCGAGAGCAAATGCGGAAGAGGTGAACGGATCGAGGGAGATTTGCGTAAACCCGAGATTGATGGAGTCGTAGATTGCTCCGATCAGGCCCCAGAACATCAACTGAACGTACACGGGGGTACCGCGGAAAATCCAGAGGAAAACCCAGCTTACGGTGCGAAACACCGGGTTGGGACTCATACGCATCACGGCAAGGAGCACACCGCCGACCACGCCAATAAGCATCGCGAGGACCGTAATCGCAATGGTGTGTAGAGCAGCTACCGCGATTCGAGTATCGAAGAGGTACTGCGCGTATGTGTCCCACCCATACGCTTCATTCTTGGCTGCGCCAATAATAAACCAGACAACGAGGACGCCGAGCAGGACCGCGAGCGCCCACCGTCCTGGGTGCCGTAACGGTTTCGCTTCAATTCTGGCAGGCCGACTTTGGCTAGTAGATGGTGTGGTCATGGTCTGTTACTTCCATTCTGTAAGGGGCTGTTCGTTAATAAGCGCGGTATCGAGCAGGCCAGTTCGTACGTTCCACTGCGCCAAAATGCGCTCGTAATCGCCAGTGTCGATGAGATGCTGCATTGCGTGGGCAAGCGCAGTGCTCAGACCTGAGTCTTTTGGCACCGCGATTCCGTATGGTGCTGCGTCGAACATGTCACCCACGAGCTCGAGCTTCCCGTCGGAGCGTTCGACCGCCCAAGACGTGACAGGGGAGTCAGCACTAAAGGCATCTGCACGGCCAACCAGTGCCGCGAGCGCCGCGTTGTCAGAGGTGTCGAACGACAGGATGGTGATGGGTGGTTTTCCTGCTTCAATACAAGCATCATTCTTCGGACGCACGTCATCGGTCTCGGAAACGGTTGTGCGCTGAACCGCAACTGTGAGACCACAAGCATCCTCTGGGTTCACATGCGTACCGGTGAGTTGAGCCCACTGGATTCCTGCGAAGAGGAAATTAACGAACTCAAAGCTTTTGCGGCGCTCTTCGTTATCAGTAAATCCAGACATGCCAGCGTCAAGGCTGCCTGCCTGAACCGCAGGTAGGATCATAGAAAAATCCATCTCCTGTGGATCGAATTCGAGACCCATGATTGAGGCAAGCGCGCGCCCGAGGTCAAGCTCCAGCCCGATCAAATTACCTTGTGAGTCTTTGAACTCGAAGGGGGCGAATGGTGGGTTGGCGCCAATTGAGAATTTGCCGTCTTTCGAGACATTCTCGGGCACCATCGCCGCAATCTCAGGAACGGTAGCAGGCTCAATAGGCTCCCAGCCATCTGGGTTGCCACCTTCCACGTTGGTAACGCAGCCACTGAGAAGACCAACGCCCATCATCAACGTGAACGCGCTGAGGACCCTCGTCGCCTTGCCAAAGCGTTTGTTTTGGTTCATTGTTTTCGACCTTGTTTGGGATTGTTTCTAGCGTGGGGTTGGAAGCGATCGCAGCCCACGCATGATGAGCTCTACCGTTTGTCCAACCAGAAACACACTCAACATTGCGAGAAGCACTGGTGCTGTCGCTTGGCTTGAGCCCTGAGAACTTTGAGCAAAATTACCAGTGAACAATCCACGGACCATATTCGAAGATCCCTGTACCTCAGCTTTAGTCCATTCGAGCGGGTTTGCGGTGCTTGGTATCGACGACCCCTTCGCCCATCCCTGAACAAAGTCCTTGCCGTCGCCCTCTGGCATGTCATCAGTCCACTTGAGGAATAGCTCAGAGCTGGAGATTTTCTGCACTGGGTTCTTTTCGGGCGGAATGTAGAGAGGGTCGTTCTCTGGGTCTTGATCCAGGGAGCTCTTCTTTTCGCCCTCGGACGCGCTAGAAGCTTCACCGGCGTCTTTATCAGAGTCTATCGAACTTGTAGCAGGTGCTTCGGGGGCTGGGATTTCCGCAAGTGCGGAAGGGCTGACCACCGAAGCCGTTGCAATGAGAGAAGCCGCGGTGACCGCGGCCGTGATACGTTTGCGCATGAGTGAATAATACCCACTCGGACAGTTTTGCGCTAACAAATCGAAAGATTTTACCCCCAGGCAGTTCTGACCTGGGGGTTTACTAATCTAAGAGAGGGAAGAAGTGGTGATTTTATCTATTCTTCCGAAGTTGTAATATGCGGCACAGGCTCCTTCTGGGGAAACCATGCAGGTACCAATCGGGGTGTCCGGCGTACAGGCGGTACCGAAGACCTTGCACTGCCACGGCTTGATGTGGCCGGTCAGGACAGACCCGCACTCACATGCCGCGGGGTCTTCGACTCGGTTGCCGGGCACATCGAAAATGCGCTCCGCATCCCACTTGGCGAACTCTTCAGAGATGGCCATTCCGGAATGGGGAAGGGTTCCAAGGCCACGCCACTCGAACTCGTCCCGTATATCGAAGACCCTATCCAAGAGCGCTTGCGCTGAAGGGTTGCCCTCTGGGCGCACGACGCGGGCGTACTGGTTTTGGACGCGTGCCTTGCCCGCGGCAATGTCGCCCGACGTAAACTGCTCCAGCAACTGGGCAACGCCCTGAAGAATATCCAAAGGTTCGAAGCCGCAAACGGAGACTGGCCGGTTAAATTCTTCAGCCAGGAAATCGAAAGCCTTTGTGCCGACCACAGTTGCTACGTGGCCGGGCCCGATAAAGCCGTCAACCTCCGAGACACCCCCGTTGGCGATTGCACGCAGTGGTGGCTCGATGGTCACATGGTTAGAAAAGACTGAGAAGTTTGGGATATCGCGTTGCTTGGCGGCGGTTAGCGTCACAGCGGTGGATGGCGTCGTCGTCTCAAAGCCAATTGCGAAGAAGATAACGTGCTTATCCGGGTTCTCCTCCGCGATCTTGAGAGAGTCCAGTGGAGAGTAGACAAAGCGAACGTCGCAACCACGTGCACGAGCCTGCAACAGTGACTCCTCGGAGCCTGGAACACGCATCATGTCGCCGAACGTGGTCAAGATAACGTCAGGCTGGTTTGCAAGCCAGAGTGCGTCATCGACCCTGCCCATTGGAATGACGCAGACTGGGCAACCAGGTCCGTGAACGAGGTCGATGGAGTCGGGGAGAAGATTTTCCAGGCCGTAGCGGTAGATCGTATGGGTATGCCCACCGCAGATTTCCATGAGCTTAATCGGGCGGTCGAGTTGCTTCGCCTGTTCCTCAATGGTTGCAATCAGTTGGCGAGCTGCGGCTGGGTCGCGAAACTCATCGACGAATTTCATGTGGGGTCCTTTCTTAGGAACGTAGGGGGCGGTGGCTTAGTCGATTCTTGAGGTTGTAAACGAATCGAGCTCGTCCTCAAACGTATTTGCGCCGAGTTGTTGAATCTGTTGCAGGGTTGTCGCGGCTTCATCCTCGTCAATTTTTGACAGCGCAAATCCTACGTGTACCAGCACCCATTCGCCGACCTCGAGTCCTTCTTCAACAAGAAGGTCAGTGGAGATTGCACGGGTTACTCCCGAGATGCTGACTGTTGCGCGGGTGGGATCCTTAATTTCGACAACCTGCGCTGGTACTCCCAGACACATAAAGCAGAGCCTTCCATCGATTGCATTATTTTCACACTTTTTCGTGCTTATTCCGTTTTACATTATTGCCCATGATTTGTGCATTTCTAAAAGTACCCAGCAAGCCAACTATGCGCGTCACCCACAACCTTCAAGCCCCGAAAACCCAAAACGCGGTACCGGCGGTAGAATTCACACACGGAACTATTCGTAGCAATTCCACACGGTGGCTAGTTGCGAAAATAAGAAAAGGAAAGTGCTGTGCAGCCTAAAAACCGCCTCAATGTAGATGAGTCCAAGGTCAATGACAACATTGCTCGAGTGCGTCGTCGTGGTGGACGCTTGAAGGATGAATATGTCACGCTCGCACACGGGGCGGGCGGAAAGGCGAGCGCGACACTGCTAGAGCAGGTATTTTTCGACGAGTACGGCAACGATCTGCTCTCACAGGGGGAAGACTCGACGCTGTTGGACCTCGATTTGAACGGCGGGACGCTGGCGTTTACAACCGACAGCTATGTGGTGAACCCGATAGAGTTCCCGGGTGGATCCATCGCGGATCTCGCGGTAAACGGTACCGTCAACGATCTTGCCGTGGGTGGTGCGGAGCCGAAGTATATTTCGGTGGGTTTCATTCTGGAAGAAGGGCTTGAAGTAGAGACGCTTCGCCGGATCGCGCAGAATCTCCGCACCGCAGCAGAACGCGCCGGAGTACAGATTGCGACTGGCGACACAAAAGTAGTTCCGAAGGGTGCTGGGGACAAGATTTATATCAATACAGCAGGCATCGGCGTAGTACCTGCTGGACGGGAACTCGGTTTTGCAAAAGTCAAGCCTGGTGACCGGATTATCGTTTCTGGCCCGATCGCAGACCACGGTATGGCGGTCATGATGGCCCGCGGAGACCTCGCAATCGAAGCTCCGATCGAGTCCGACTCGCGCGAGGTCGCAAGTTTGGTGCGGGCGATGCTCGCCGATGCCCCCGAGACTCGTTGGATGCGTGACGCCACACGTGGTGGTCTAGCGACAGTCATGAACGAACTTGCAGAATCAACTGGCTACGGCGTTGCACTGCACGACGAGAAGATCCCTGTGCAGCCGATGACGCGCGCCGCTTGCGACATGCTGGGCATTGATCCGCTCTACGTCGCGAACGAAGGAACGTTTACGGCGGTGGTGCCGGAAGACCAGACCGACCAAGCACTCGCGGCGCTGCATGCAGCAGGCGCTGAAGGGGCGGCGGTGGTTGGAAAGATCGTCGAGGAACCAGCTGCAGCGGTGGTGTTGGTCACCGGCTTTGGTGGTACCCGTATGGTCGACAAGCTGGTCGGCGATCCGTTGCCACGAATCTGTTAACTTCCTGAGGCTGCATGGGTTCGCTACCGCGACCAGATCCTTCCTGCGGCCGCCTGGCCGAGGCTGAGCCCGCCGTCGGTGGCGGGCACTTTTTTATGCGTTAACACCGTCAATGAGGGGTGTTGGTGCCGGAGTACTTGCAAGATGTCGGTCATCAAAATGCGGTTGACGGCGCAGCCCCCCGTGATGCCAATGACCTCGGTTGCTTCTTCTTGGGCGGCGTCAATAAGCGAGCGAGCAACGAGTGTCGCTATGCCTGCGTGTGCAATTCGGGCAATGTCTTCGAAGAGGCGTGTTCCATCTAGGGTTGCGTTGATCACCCATTGTGCAAGATGCGGGAACGATCGAATATCTTCGGTTGCGTCAAGCGCTTCTGCCAGCGAAAGGCGAGACTTGCCTGCGAGGGCCTCAAGCTCCATCGCTGCTTGCGCTTCGTAGCTCACCGATTGCTGAACCTGGAGTATCGATGCGAACGCGTCGAAGAGACGTCCCATCGAAGTTGTTGCAGTGGTGCCGAACCCGCTGCTGAGCTGAGAGTCGACTAATCGCAACTCGTCTAGATCAACTTCAGGAGGCACGCTGAGGCCTTCGAGCTGCCAGCTATATGCGAGACCGCGCGCAATCCGCCACGGATTTCGCACCGCTTTATCGCCACCTACGAGGGAAAATGGTGGTAGGTGCCAGAGCCGCTCGGCGTTGCCATCGTCGGATACATGAAGTATTTCGCCACCCCAAATGGTGCCGTCCGTTCCGTAGCCGGTGCCGTCGAGAGCTGCAACGACGGCGGGCGTCGATAGTCGCTGATGCTCAGCCAACAGTGACAGTGCATGTGCGTGGTGATGCTGGACCTCAATGAGCTCGACGTCACGCTGGTCAGCGTAACGCTGCGCCCACATCGAAGTTTGGTAGCCAGGGTGCATGTCGCACACAACAACGTCGGGTTGTGCGCCTTGTATTGAGCAGAGCTGTTTTACCATTTTCTCGAAGTGCCGCTGAGCATCCCATGACCCCATATCGCCTACATGCGAGGAGACGTGTGCGTACCGCCCAACGGCCAGAGTCGCCGTGTTCTTGAGTTCGCCCCCTACCGCTAGGACAGTGGGCTTTCGCTCAGTGTCGAGCAGCATTGGAATCGGCGCCAGTCCGCGAGACCTCCGAACAAGCGTCGTATCGACGTAGACCGAGTCTTCCACGGGCACATAAATCTCACGATCGTGGAGCACAAACATGTCCGCGAGGTGCGTAAGTTTCCGAAGTGCCTCTTCATTAGTGACGCATAAAGGCTCGCCGCTGAGATTGCCCGAGGTAGCTACCACAGGTCGGTCAACCAACAGATGGTGCAGTGGCGAATATGGAAGCATGAGGCCTACTTCCCTCAAACCAGGCGCAATCCCTTCGCAGAGTGCTCCTTCGTGAAGCGGAACAGACACGATCGGATGTGACGGCGATACCAAAAGATCCTCCGCTTCTTTACTGAGTGTTGCAATGGATTTGGCGGCGTCGAGATTTGGCACCATCACCGCGAGAGGCTTGTCGGGTCGGCGCTTGCGCTCCCTCAGCTTTTCGACGGCCTCTTCGTTTTCCGCCGCGCACATCAGGTGAAAGCCACCAATCCCTTTGACCGCGACGACCGCACCAGATTCCCAGGCGTTTTGAACCTTGAGCACGAGCTCGTCGAATTTGCCGGGGTCCAATGCAAGCGCATCCGTTCGCGTTTCGGCGAGGACGGCACCGTTGGCATCCGTACACCACAAAGTAGGGCCGCAATGTGGGCAGCTTATTGGTTGCGCGTGAAACCGCCGGTCGTCTGGGTTCGTGTATTCTTCCTCGCATTGTGTGCACATAGGGAATTCACGCATGGTGGTAGTCGCGCGGTCGTAGGGGAGCGAAGTAATGATGGAAAGACGTGGTCCGCAGTGCGTGCAAGTGGTGAATGGGTAGTGGTAGCGCCGATTGTCTTGGTCATCAATATCGGCTAGGCAGGCTTCACACGTTGTCATGTCAGGGGAGATGAGTGTCTTTTCTCCCTCGACATGTTCTGACTCGACAATCCGAAACCCCGTTTCGCCGTATACGAGTGGGAGTGAAGACGTTTGGCTATCCAAAATGTGAGCGAGAGGCGGGAGCTCGTCGATAAGCGTCTTCTGCGCATTGTGGAGTGCTGTTGCGTCGCCCTGAAACTCGATAAAGACTCCGCGCTCGTTGTTGCCGACAAGTCCAGTAAGGCCGAAGCGTTGTGCGATTCGCGCGACGTGCGGACGCATTCCCACCCCCTGGACAATGCCTTCGAGAAAGACGCGGACTCTGCTCTGTGCTCCCATGCTGCATACTCTACAAACTTCTTGAATAATCGCCTAGGCTAGGTGCTGTGCATGAAGTTGCATTAAGTCATCAGTTAGCGTCAGCAGTTCAGCGCGCAGCGCGCGGACGAACAGTGCTGTCGGTGCACCTCCGAATCGGTGCGCTGCGACAAGTCGTGCCGGAATCACTCGAGTATGCCTGGGGGTTCGTCACAAAGGGGAGCCCCATGGAAAAGTCGGAGCTGCGGATCGACTGGGTTCCAGCCGAGATCGAGTGCAGCAACGGGCATCGAAGAATACTCGACCCCAATGAGTATCTCGACGTCCGATGCCAGGAATGCAACGCTCCCACGAGTGTGATTACGGGCGAGGAATTCGCTGTCGTAGACATTGATGTGACATCTGACCGTTAAGAAGGAGAAAAGAAGCATGGGACGTTTCCACCGCCACGACGACGGGACTGTTCACAGCCACGATCATTCGCATGATCACACGCACCACCACGAACACGATCACCTCCACGTGGGAGTAGATGCGGAGCACTCTGAGCACGGAGACCACACTGGGTATGACACTGGACGTGAACGCATCGCGGTGCTTGAGGATATTTTCACGGAAAACGATGTAAAAGCGGCCGCAAACCGTTCCGCGTTTGAAGAGCACGGCGTGGTTTGCATCAACGTGATGAGCTCCCCGGGAGCAGGAAAGACGACGCTGCTGCGTAAAACCTTGGAAGCGCTCGCGGACAAAATCCGTTTCGGGATTGTAGAAGGTGACATCGAAACTGCGTTAGACGCAGAGCGCTTGGAAAACCTCGGTGCACAGGTAAGTCTGCTCAATACCGGGAACGGGTTTGGGGGCGAGTGCCACCTCGATGCTCCGATGGTTGCGCATGCTTTAAAGGGGCTCAACCTCGATGATGTCGATATGGTGCTGATTGAAAATGTTGGCAACCTAGTGTGTCCGGCTGAATTTGAAGTTGGAGAGCATCATAAGGTAATGGTTGCCTCAGTTACCGAGGGGGAGGATAAGCCGCTGAAGTACCCGGTCATGTTCCGGAGTGTCGAAGTGGTCGTCGTAAACAAGGTTGACCTGCTGCCTTACCTGAATTTCGATCTCGATCTGTTCAAGGAAAATCTTGAGAAGGTGAATCCTGGAGTGAAGGTAATCCTTACCTCAGCTACAACGGGGGAAGGATTAGACGAGTGGAATGAGTGGCTTATGTCCCAATCGGGGGTAGATTTCTAGCCCTGCCGACTTCACGACACCGGAATTACTTTCATGTCTTGATACCCTGGCCCTATAGATGCGTTAAGCATGCAGCTTGACCGCTGATGGAATCTGTACACGTTCATTTGAGGGGTATGGGCCGGAGTATGTGCCGGCACATGGCTCTCGCATGAGAGGGAAAATCGATGCTTCTACAAGACACTTGGCAGAGTGGAACGCTTTGGGAAAACCTGTCGAAGAAGGGGGTGAAGCGTCGAGACTTCCTTAAAATGTGCAGCTCTATGGCTGCAGTGTTTGCAGTGGGTGCGCCGCTTGCCTCACGCGCCAACGCTGAAGAGACTGAGGTAATTGCCGAGGCGCTCGGTGATGTAAAGAAGCCAATGGTTGCTTGGCTTCAGCTACAGGAGTGCACCGGCTGTATGGAGTCGGTGCTTCGTTCCGGTTCCTCCACAGTTGAGGACCTCGTCTTGAACCAGCTGTCGATGAACTACAACGAGCTCGTGATGGCTGCATCAGGGCACGCAGCCGAGCAGGCACTGGAAGAGATGAACAAGGAACCGCACATTCTGGTGGTCAACGGCTCTGTTCCAACTGGTGCAGGTGGCGCATACTGCCAGATCGGCGGCAAGAGCGCCGAGCAAGTTCTCCGCGAAGCCGCAGAGAACGCAACCGTAATCCTTTCCGTAGGTGCATGTGCAGTGTATGGCTCAGTACAGGCTGCTCGTCCAAACCCGACCGGGGCAGTGGGTGTTGACGAAATTATCAAGGATAAGCCAGTCATCAACGTGGCTGGTTGCCCGCCTATCGGTGAAGTTATCACCGCAACAATCACCTACCTGCTGACCCACGGTGAGCCACCAAAGGTGGATGCAGAGGGTCGTCCACTCTTTGCGTACGATCAGCGCATTCACGATTCCTGTCCGAAGCGTCCACACTTCGATGCGGGCCAGTTCGTGCGCACGTTTGATGACGAAGGCGCTCGTAATGGCTGGTGCCTCTATGAAGTTGGTTGCAAGGGCCCATCGACCTTCTCGCCATGCCCGATCATCCAATGGAACCTCAAGTCCGGCTGGCCGATCGGCGCTGGTCACCCGTGCATCGGTTGTACGGAAAAGGACTTCTTTGACCGGTTTACTCCGTTCTACGAGGAACTGCCGAATGTTCGTGCATTCGGTCAAGAAGCTTCCGCTGGCAAGATTGGCCTCGGCCTCATTGGTGTCGCCGCCGCTGGTACCGCAGTCCATGGCGCACTCAGCGTAGTCAAGGAGGTTGGCATCCGTCGCAAGAGTGGCGAAGTTCAGCCTCTTGCGGCCTTTGGCGAAGAAGATGGTCCCGAGGATATCTCGGCACTTATGGCAGAGGGTGATCGGGCATTTGCGACGAGCACAGATGCCGATGGCCATCACAGGCCGACCAACCCTTCCGCGTAAGCGGCGTTCACGACGATTGAAAGGAAAAGCAACTAAAAATGGCTGAAAGAGTTGTTGTAGACCCGCTGACGCGTATCGAGGGTCACCTCCGCATGGAGATGGAAGTCGAAGACGGCACCATCACCAACGCTTGGAGCGAGACCACGATGTTTCGCGGCATTGAGAAGATTGTAGAAGGTCGAGATCCACGCGACGTCTGGGCGTTTGTTGGCCGTATCTGTGGTGTTTGCACTGGCGTCCACTCCCTGGCAAGTGTTGTTGCCGTCGAGGATGCGATTGGAAGCCACATCCCAAAGCAGGCGCAGCTCATCCGTGACCTCGTCCTGACGAGCCAGGAGATCCACGACCACGTTGTGCACTTCTACCATCTGCACGCCTTGGACTGGGTAAACGTCGTCTCCGCCGCAAAGGCAGACCCGGAGAAGGCAGTCGAGTTTGCTAAGTCCATTGGTTCGAAGTGGAAGCTGAACTCCGTTGACAAGTTCCAGGAGGTCAAGGACACCTTGAACTCTGTTCTTGACTCCGGTCAGCTGTCTATCTTCACTGGTGGGTACTGGGATCACGAAGACTATCGCCTGCCTCCAGAAGCGAACTTGATGGCGGTCTCTCACTACCTCGACGCGCTGCAGTTCCAGCGCTCCATTATTCGCATCAACACAGTGTTTGGTGGCAAAAACCCGCACCCGAACTTCCTGGTAGGCGGCATGGCCTGCACGATTGATCAGGATAAGTCCGAGACAGTCAACCAAGTTTCTATTGATCAAATCAAGAACTGGGTTGCAGAGATCGACGAGTTCGTCAAGGGCGTGTACTTGCCCGATGCAATGGCGATCATGGGCGTATACAAGGACTACTTCGATATCGGCGCTGCAGCTCCAAACTTCCTCGCAGTCGGGATGGCAGGTGCGACGGTTCGTGGTGACCATATGGAGCGCACCATGGGATACACCCACACGGATATCACCCCAGGTATCCTCCTGAACGGTGATTACTCCAAGGTGCATGAGCTCAACCCAGACCTGTTCAAGGAATATGTTTCTTCCGCATGGTTTGCGCAGGAAGACAAGAACGAGGGCAAGCACCCATTTGAGGGCGACACCATCGCCGATTACACCGGTCCGAAGCTGCCATACAAGTGGCTCGGCGATAACGAGGAATACACCTGGTCGAAGGCGCCGCGTTACGACGGCCACGTTATGCAGGTTGGCCCGATTGCTCGTATCCTTCTTGCGTATGCACAGAACGAGCCAAGCACGAAGCGTCTCGTTGATGATGCGCTCAAGAAGCTTGACATAAAGCTCGAGCAGCTGAACTCGACCGGTGGTCGCACCCTGGCACGTGCTCTGGAAGCGGTAACGACGTCCGAGGCAATGTCCAACGTGTTGTTGCCTGAATTCATCGAGGGACTTCGCAAGCGCGATTACGATGTCTTCGACTCGAGCAAGTGGGAGCCTTCAACCTGGCCGAAGGAGGCCGAAGGCTTCTGCATGATGGAAGTGGCCCGCGGGTCCCTCAGCCACTGGACCAAGATCAAGGACGGTAAGACGGAGCGGTACCAAGCTGTCGTCCCGACCACTTGGCTGGCGGGCGGCCGTGACCCTGAAGGCAAGATGGGCCCGTACGAGGAGTCGCTGGCGAACGGTAAGCACCCGCTTGCTAACCCAGATGAACCGCTCGAGGTCCTTCGTACGATCCACTCGTTTGACCCCTGCATGTCCTGTGCAGTCCACTTGTTGGACACAGAAGGTAATGAACTTGTGAAGGTGATTACCCAATGAGCACCCAGCTAAATCGTGCATCTGCGGGTTCGGGTGATACACCGGCCACTCGCCAGATCACACCAGACAAGAACTTGGTGTTGAGTGTTACAGAATCTCGTCCGATTGATGACATCGGTGCCGAGACCCTGTTGCGCTTGGCATCTTCGCAGCCCGCAGACTCTCCCGACCCCGTGGACCAAGCTTTGCTGCGGGCGGTTGACCCGGACTACGTATATGGCACTGTAGAAAGCTTTAGCCCTGCGACGCCGAGTCGAAAATACTCGCTGTCGGTGGTGCGCAACGCAAAGCTGCTCGGTGAGCGCCAAGACGTAGCAGTGATGCGTGGAGATCTTGCATCAGTAATTCAAGCATCTGCGTGGGATAAGCACGAGATGAAGACGATGATGCAAAACGTCGACACGGTCTCCAAGTTCGGCAATCGCTGCATGGGCGTTGCCGTGGCACCAGTCGACGGCGACACCACGGGTGAATTTGTCCTGAAGGGCTACATTGCCTTCGGCATCGGCGACCATGTTCGTCCTCGCCCAGTGACTAAGGGCGGCTACACACGAATCGAGATGTGGCCGGTTGCCCTGCGTTGGCAGCACTGGATTAACATGCTCCTGATCATCATTATGACGATCACGGGCTACTACATCATGGATCCCTTCTTCGGTCCATCGAACGCACATGACGCAGGAATGCTCATGGGCTGGAATCGTCTGATTCACTTCATCGCAGCCTTCGCGTGGATCGCGCTGTCCATTTGGAGGCTCGCCATCATGGTGTTCGCCCAGACACGGCAGATGAAGTGGCGGGCGCTCTGGCCGGTGCGAAGTCAGGATGACCTCAAGTTGATGTGGGAACAGACGAAGTACTACCTGCTCCTCACCAATGAGCCACCGCCACGTGTTGGGCACAACGGTCTGCAACAGACTGCGTACACCGGAATTTACGCTCTGTGTATGGTGCAGATTTACTCTGGTCTTGCGCTTTTCGGTTTGCCCAAGCAGGATAGCTGGTTCTGGCGGCTCATGGCTGCACCCGTGGAATGGATCGGCATCCCATACTTCCGTTTGGTGCATGCATTGATCATGTTCATTATTTGGGCTTTCGTCATTCTGCACGTCTACCTTGTGTTCCGTGCCGATGCGACGGAGCGCCACGGTGGCCTGTCTGCAATGATCAACGGCGGTGTTTGGTTGCCGAAGGGCACGAAGCCGGTTGACGGCCCTGAGGTTGAGTAGAGTATGACGGTCACGAGGAAGCTTCGTTCCGCGCCAGATGTCCCGGTGCCATCGCCTGAGCTGGTGACGCTTGATGGCGTCACTATCAACGTCATTGGCATTGGAAACGAGATCATGGCGGATGACGCAGTTGGGCTGGCCATCCTCCGCGAGCTTGAGGCGGACCCGATCCAGGGCGTGAACTTCATCTATGGAGGAACGTCTGGCATGGAGATCCTACCCATGGTGCAGGACGCCGACTACCTGCTGGTGCTCGATGGGCTCAAACAGGGCCAGCCAGGTGATGTGGCTGTGCTCGTCGGTGATCAAATTCCGCGCCTATTGCAACAGCAGCTATCGCCTCACCAGGTGGGACTGCTGGACCTGTTGAGCGCCGCGCGCCTCACAGGTCAAGAACCCGACAACGTGGCGGTTGTGGGTATCACGGCGCGCGACGTCGAATTCCGTACATCGCTGAGTGAGGAGATCAGTGCTGCAATTCCAGAAGCAGTGCAGCGGGCCCGGCAGCTGCTAAAGGAGTGGACATCAGAAGCTACTCAACATCAACCCAAGTAACTTGGAACTCGTCACCCCCACGCAGATCTGCAGTGGGGGTGTCACATTTAGGGCATCGCAGCGCGAAGTATTCGTCAATCTCGACGGTATCTTCACATTGAGGGCACCAGACTGCCGCGGGGATAATGTCCAAGTCGAGCCGGGCTTGAGCACACGTTGTATCGACGCGTGCAAGATCCCATGCTTGGCGAAGCGCATACACATCAACCCCGGAGCGCGTGCCTACTTTCATACCGACCGCCAGGACGTTTCGGCCGGGCACCGACTCGTTCACTGCATCGATTACCCCGCGAAGTAGACTCAATTCATGCATACCCCCATTATGTTCAATTGGGGTAGGCAACGCGAGTAAGGAGCATGGAAAATGTCAGAGAAGTTGTTTCTTGACGCCGTCATCGATCCGCTTGCAGCGACAGTCATTGTTGAAGGCGAGGGCAATGAACGCACCGCACGCTTCGACATCGCCGGCGTGCCGCGCGTAGACAAGCTGTTAGTGGGCAAGCGCGCGAGCGAAGTTCCGACTATCGTGACGCGACTCTGTGGGCTGTGCCCGGTAACGCACCACTTGGCGGGGATGCGAGCACTTGACCAACTTGTTGGGTCGAGCGATTCGATGAGCGAGCAGGCCGTGCAGCTCCGGCGCCTTCTTCATGCGGGTTCGGTCCTTGACACGCTCGCACCGCGCCTGCTGCCTGACCACGGATTAGAGATCCGCAAGTTTGCGAAGCTGGTGCTGCGTGCCGCCGGTTGTCCGGGTCACTTTCCCGATGTTGCGATTCCTGGGGGAGTGCACGCACACGCCGATGCCGATGAGGTCAAGCGCGCAGCTGAAGGCGTCTCGACGATCCGTAGTCTCTTGCCTTCCCAACCGGTTGAGCCTGTGGAACAGCATCCACCAAAGCTTGCCGACCTTTTCGCGTGTGATGCCGACGGCGCAGCAGATCCACTAGGAGAGTGCATTGCCGCGCGTTTCGAGGGTGAGCTGCATTTGTTCCCAGCGCATGATTTCTATGAGCACGTTCGAGAGCAGCACCCCGGTGCTATCACCCCGCGGCCCCAGGTACTTATCGACGGCCACTGGCGCGACTACCGGGTAGGCCCAGTTGCGCGATTCCCCCATCTGAGCGCGCGCGACGCCCAGTTTGCGCTTGTGCGCTCGGTACTCGACGATATCGAAAAGCTTTTGCAGGTTCCTGAGCTGTTGGCTGAGCCGGTCGTCGTCGATAATTCACTGCGCGATGGCACCGTAACGGGCATCGTTGATGGTCCTCGAGGCTTGTTGGTGCACCGCTACACTGTGGAAGACGGCAATCTGATCGATTGCCAGATTTTGAGCCCTACCGCGCAAAATGAGGGATGGCTTGCTCGGATGCTCACAGAGGCATCGACTCCTGCAGAGATGGAGTATGCGATCCGTAGCGCGGATCCTTGCCTGCCGTGCACCTCGGCACCGGAAGGCGCCATGAACATCAACATTGAAAGGAAATGATGTAGCGATGTGTCTTGGAGTTCCAGCGAAAGTGCTGAGCACTGGCGACCTGTCCAGCCCCATGCCGATGGGGGCCATCGATATGAAGGGTGAGGAGCGGCCATGCTGCTTCGCATATCTTCCAGAAGTTGAGGTGGGGCAGTGGGTGCTCATCCAGAATGGATTCGCAATGGACGTCATTTCGGAAGATGACGCGCAGGCCTCGTTCGAGGCAATCGATGAGTTTGATCTGCTACCAAACCAACCCGGCTCTACTGTGCGCTGACCTTAACGGCGTCCGATTGTTGTTCTGCTCGCGCCGTGCGCTATATTGAGCAGGCACGCCCCAGTAGCCCAATTGGCAGAGGCAACGGATTCAAAACCCGTCCAGTGTGAGTTCGAGTCTCACCTGGGGCACAAGGAGCCTGGTCGAGGATTCCCTCGACCAGGCTCCTTTTGTACGAAACTTAGCTATCAGGCTGATGCCAACTCGTTGATGCGTTCAACAGTTGTGACTGGGTCATCAACTGTGAGGACGAGGCGGGCGAAGTTCTCATCAGCTAACTCGATTACGACCGTATTCTCGAATCCGCTGACGTTCCAAAACAGCTTTTCACCATCTGAGTGGAACGTTCCCGCAAGCTTTTCTCCCATCCTTAGTCCTGGGCAGCGAAAACCCTTCGGCTCGTTCTTCATACCCGGGTCATGTGTAGCTCCGCGTACATGTTCCCAGGGAACCTCGATGGATCCTTTGAACGACCAAATCTTATCTAAGCCGAGTGGCTCAACAACCAGAGTAGCGTCGGTGAATTTGAGATTGTTGTTGCTCATTGTGCCTCTCCTTTGGAAGTGCTGCTTGCGCGGTCGAGTAAGTGCTTGCCTAGTGCTGCTGGGCCTTCAGCAAAGCAAAGGGAATTTGCTTCGAGAATCAAGGGGCGTAGCTCTTGGCTTACGGGCGCGACTTCCACGAGAGTGACTGCAACAAGACTCTTGGCTTCTAGTGTCACTTCACCTGTCTTAGCGTTTCGGCATACTGCTTCCAGCGCCGTTCTCAGCAGGCCATGTTTGGAACCGAAGATTTTATAGAAGCTCGAACGATTTATCTCAAGGTAGGTAAGAGTTGCGTCAACGGACTGTGCTGTATACCCGCGTTCACCGAAAAGCTTTATAGCCCTGCGGATGACTTCGTCTTCATCGAACTCTCGTGGTCTACCCATGACTTTCATACTATTCGTTCTGGAATGCATTGTCCATTATCTGAGGCGGATTAGATACCGTGTCGCGCGCCAAGTGCGTGTTTATGGCTCTACGCCCGGATACTGGAAAGGAACCGGTGCTGTTGTGGTTTGGGGCTCAGTTTAAAAGTAGCGTTGGTTAGTGGATTATGCTCCGGTACCGAGTAGACCGCGCACAAGTGCGGTGAACCCGCCGAAGATCGCCAGGGCGAGTGCTATTCGGTACCCCAGTTGTACTGGTACCCGTGGTGCCATACGGGTGCCAACAACGATGCCCAACACCATCGCAACAATGCCAACCACCCACGTTTCAGGAGTCACCGCGGAGAGGTTTGCTGCACCAGTGATTTCCTTAATGGCGAATGAGAGTGCGCCGCTGACCAGGAAGATTGGCTGGAGCGTAGCTGCGTAGATCTCCTTAGGCCAGCGTGCCGCGTGGGCGTACACGGTGATTGATGGGCCAGCTACGCCTGCCAACGTGTTCATGAAACCACCAAGTGAACCTGCGATAACAGAAGGTACGGTGCCTTCAATATTCGGTATGTAGCGTTTTCCCAACGTCACTGTGCCGAGCGCGATCAACAATAGAACGCCAACGATGATTAGAAGCAAACTAGTTGAAACTGCCCGTATGAGGAATGCGCCGGGTACCGCACCCAAAACAAGGGCTCCGGCAATTGGGGCAAAGCGTTTCCAATCAACGCGCTCGCGCATTGAATAGGTGTTGGCTATCGCGTTGACTGTGGCTAGCACGTTGACCATCAACACCCCAGAGACTGGACCGAGGAGGACAGATAGTGCGGGGGCCGCGATAAGCCCAAGGCCCATTCCTGAAATTCGCTGCAAGGCAGCTCCAGCGAACACAGCCAGGAAGATTCCGATCAGAACTGTTGTCACTGCACCCTCCTGTGCTCTGCTTCATATACAGCGCTCATCACCCTACCTGACGAATTTTAGATACCTGGAGTGAACTGGCGATTTAGATGATCGCGTGGTGCGATTCACGCCTGAGCGCTTGCCTGCTATATACTTTGCGACGTCGCCCCAGTAGCCCAATTGGCAGAGGCAACGGATTCAAAACCCGTCCAGTGTGAGTTCGAGTCTCACCTGGGGCACAACACCCGGCCATAAGCCGGGTTTTCTTGTTTGAGTCGTCATGTCGGGACGTACGTCTACACTAGGGGCCGTGAAGAAACGGTTATTGCTCATTGACGGACACTCCATGGCATTTCGAGCGTTCTACGCTCTGCCTGCTGAAAACTTTTCGACGACCGGTGGCCAAACAACGAATGCGGTGTATGGCTTCTTGTCGATGTTCGCCAACGTTGTGGCGCAAGAAGCACCAACGCATATTGGTGTGGCGTTTGATGTGGGGCGCAAGACGTTTCGAACGGAACGTTTTCCGGAGTACAAAGCTCAGCGCGAATCCACTCCGCCTGAGTTTAAGGGGCAGGTTCCGCTGATTCAGGAGTGCCTTGAGGACCTCGGAATCATCAGCTTGTCGAAGGAGAATTTTGAAGCTGACGATATCGTGGCGACGCTGGTGCACCAGGCTCGCGTTGATCAGGATTTCGAAATTGTCTTGGTTTCAGGGGACCGCGACTACCTACAACTGGTAGACGATTCAACGACGCTGTTGTACCCGATGCGCGGGGTTTCGACGATGACACGTTTCACTCCGGACAAGGTCGAGGAGAAGTACGGGCTGACTCCGGCACAGTATCCGGATTTTGCGGCGCTTCGGGGAGACCCGTCTGATAACCTCCCCTCGGTTCCGAAGGTCGGGGAGAAGACGGCGACAAAGTGGATCACGCAATACGGTTCGCTTGCAGAACTCGTTAACCACGCGGATGAAATCAAGGGAGTCGCAGGTCAAAACTTCCGAGACCGTATCGAGCAAGTGCAGCTCAATCGTGAACTCACGCAGATGGTCACCGACGTGGAGCTCCCTGTTACGCCAAATGACTTGGAGCTAAAGGCCGTAGACATCGGTGCTATTGCGAAGCGATTTGATTCTTTGGAGTTCGGCACGAATCTTCGCGAACGTGTGCTATCCGCGCTTCCTACGGAAGGGGACGCCGAAGAGCATTTGCCTGTGGAGCTTCCAGAAGTTGTGATCGACGAAGGGCCGTTGGACGATTGGATCGCTTCCCATAGGGGGCAAGGATTAGCACTGTATGTGGACGGTAGTCCGGTGCCGGCAAACGGCGATGCTACTGCGATTGGGATCGTCGATAAGGAGCGGCACGGCATCCAACGCGAAACAGCGGAGCTTACCCCTGAAGAGGATGCTGCGCTGAAGGACTGGTTGGAGTCAGATGACCCCAAGTACCTCCACAACGGTAAAGCTATGTATCACATGTTGCGGGGCAGAGGCATCACACTCAGCGGGATTGCGCATGACACAGCGATTGCTGCCTACCTGCTTCGCCCGGGGCAGCGCACCTATGCGCTGGCTGATGTATACCAGCGTCACTTGCAGCGACAGTTGGACGTAGGGCAAGAGCAACTCAGTCTGTTGGATCAAACTTCACAGGTTGATGCCGCCGTTGCTGTGTTGGAACTGGCGCAACATCTTGCTCAAGAACTTCGTGAAATCGACTCTTACGCGCTGTATGCCGACCTGGAGCTGCCACTTGTACCCATTCTTGCCAGGATGGAGGACGTCGGCGTGGCTGTTGATATCGAAGCTCTTGAAAATCTTCGCAAGGAGTTTACTGACAAGGTTGCCCAGGTAGAAGGAGAGGCCCGCACGCTTGTCGACGAGCCAGCTCTCAACCTTTCGAGTCCGAAGCAGCTTTCTGTCGTTCTTTTCGACAAACTTGACTTGCCTAAAACCAAGAAAACAAAGACTGGGTATTCGACGGCAGCCAAGGAGATCGAGGCGCTTGCAGAAAAGAATCCGCATCCGTTCCTTGATCATCTGTTGGCACATCGTGAATATCAGAAGATGAAGTCCACAATCGAGGGGCTTATCAAGGCGGTACACAGTGATGGCCGAATTCACACAACCTTCAACCAAACCGTGACTTCAACGGGCCGACTGAGTTCGACTGATCCAAACCTGCAGAATATTCCCGTCCGTACAGAGACAGGTCAAAAGATTCGAGCAGCATTCACCGTTGGTAAGGGGTATGAGTATCTTCTGACCGCTGATTACTCACAGATTGAGATGCGAGTGATGGCGCACCTGTCCGGGGACAAGGGGCTCATCTCCGCGTACAAGGATGGCGAAGACCTGCACAACTACGTCGGTTCACAGGTATTTGATGTTGCTATCGACGCCGTGACGCCCGAGCTACGCCGTCGGGTCAAGGCAATGTCATATGGTTTGGTTTATGGGCTCTCTGCGTACGGCCTCGCCGCGCAGCTCTCGATCTCGCCAGGTGAAGCCAAGGAAATCATGGAGAGTTACTTCCACCGTTTCGGTGGGGTGAAGCACTATCTGGACTCGGTCGTCGAGAAAGCCAGAAAGGATGGATACACCGCAACTGTGTTTGGGCGCCGACGCTACCTGCCTGAGCTCAACAGTGACAACCGAGTCGCCCGAGAAAATGCTGAGCGGGCGGCCCTGAATGCTCCTATCCAAGGTACTGCCGCAGACATCATTAAAGTAGCGATGATTCACGTTGACCGAGCGTTGGCTGACTACGAGTCCCGTGTGCTGTTGCAAGTGCATGACGAGTTGGTTGTTGAAGTCGCTCCGGGTGAGCTCGATGAAGTGCGTGAGATTGTTGAGCGGGAGATGGATCGCGCTATTGAACTCAACGTGCCGCTCGAGGTTTCTACCGGATACGGAGAGAACTGGCAGGATGCTGGCCATTAGGGCGGGAAGTGCGGGGCTATAGAGCGGCCCCCATTATTCCGCTCTATAGCCCCGAGACGGTCCCAGAGCCTCCTTCTCAATCCGTCTGGGACTGCCTTCCCCCATCAACCGCTTCTTCCCCCGAGTTCCCCCGAGAAGCGGTGCCACGGTTCACCTCGCGAGGTTTCACAGCTCTAGATTGGCCTTATCTATCGCTGCTGCGCCTTGATCGTGGCAATGAAAACACTAACAGACGTCTGTGGGGAACGTAAGAGAATTGGCCAAAAATGGACTACATTAAACAAAATATTGACTAATTATGGGGGTGTGGGATGGCGAGTGTATTGCTTTGACCTGCGAGTTTGCGCCTTATCGGCGGTGCGGCAGACTTACGGCGTTCTCAGTTGGCGAGTTCGGTGAAGGATGTGTTGTTTGCCTTAACGGTCGACCTGATGGGGATTTATCCGAGTGTTGATATTTGCGCGAGCTGGGCAAAGGCGATATTCTTGCACGAGCATATCTGGGCAATAGGTCTCGTGGTGTCGTAATAGGAGGGCATCACCGGCTCATATTGCGGGATCTTTCCGCGCTGGTAAGAGATGATATGCCCCTGTCCAAATACGATCTCCTATTTCAATTTCGGAGCACATTTAACTTATGCGCACTTCCAACGCACCACAGGTCGCAATCAACGATATCGGCGGACCTGAGGAATTTCTCGCCGCTGTAGACGCAACCATCAAGTACTTCAATGATGGTGACATCGTCTCCGGCACCGTAGTTAAGGTTGACCACGATGAGGTTCTCCTTGACATCGGCTACAAGACTGAGGGTGTTATCCCTACCCGTGAGCTGTCGATCAAGCATGACGTTGACCCGGACGAAGTTGTCCAGGTCGGCGACGAGATCGACGCACTGGTCCTGACCAAGGAGGACAAGGAAGGTCGCCTCCTGCTCTCCAAGAAGCGTGCTCAGTACGAGCGTGCTTGGGGCACCATCGAAGAGCTGCAGAAGAACGACCAGCCAGTTACTGGTACGGTCATCGAGGTTGTCAAGGGTGGCCTCATCCTCGACATCGGTCTTCGTGGCTTCTTGCCTGCGTCGCTCGTTGAGATGCGTCGCGTCCGTGACCTGGATCCATACATTGGCCAGGAGCTCGAGGCAAAGATCATCGAGCTGGACAAGCACCGCAACAACGTGGTCCTGTCCCGCCGTGCATACCTCGAAGAGACGCAGTCCGCTGTTCGTTCCGACTTCCTGCACCAGCTGCAGAAGGGTCAGGTACGCAAGGGCGTTGTTTCTTCCATCGTCAACTTCGGTGCTTTCGTGGACCTTGGCGGCGTAGACGGCCTGGTTCACGTTTCCGAGCTGTCCTGGAAGCACATCGACCACCCATCTGAGGTTGTCACCGTCGGCGATGAGGTTACCGTTGAGGTTCTCGACGTCGATCTCGACCGTGAGCGTGTTTCCCTGTCGCTGAAGGCGACCCAGGAGGACCCATGGCGCGTGTTCGCACGCACCCACGCTGTCGGCCAGATCGTGCCGGGCAAGGTCACCAAGCTTGTTCCATTCGGTGCGTTCGTTCGCGTCGAAGAGGGCATCGAGGGTCTGGTTCACATCTCCGAGCTGGCACAGCGCCACGTCGAGGTACCGGACCAGGTTGTCAACGTTGGCGAAGAGGTCATGGTCAAGGTCATCGACATCGATCTCGACCGTCGTCGTATCTCGCTGTCGCTGAAGCAGGCGGACGAGGATTACAACGAAGAGTTCGATCCGTCCCGCTACGGCATGGCTGATTCCTACGACGAGCAGGGTAACTACATCTTCCCAGAGGGCTTCGATCCGGAGACCAACGAGTGGATGGAGGGCTTCGACGAGGCTCGTCAGCAGTGGGAGGCTCGCTACGCAGAGGCTGAGCGCCGCTTCCAGGCGCACACTGCACAGATCGAGCGTCATCGCGCTGCTGCTGCCGAGGCGGCAGAGCAGGCGGGTGACCAGGCGAACTACTCCTCGCAGTCCAACGCTGCAGCTCCGGCAGCGGATGAGACCGCTAGCGCAGGTGGCTCGCTCGCATCTGACGAGCAGCTCGCAGCACTTCGCGACAAGCTCGCTGGCAACTAGTCTTTATTAGCTAATCGACGACCCCTTCCTGGAATCCAGGAAGGGGTTTTCGCCTAGTATGTGACGCATGTTGAAAATTGGGCTTACCGGAGGAATCGGAAGCGGAAAGTCGTCCGTTGCCGCGTTGTTACGTGAGCGTGGCTTCGTCGTAGTCGATGCTGACCGTATCGCGCGCGATGTTCTGCAACCAGGAAGCGATGCGCTAAAAGAGGTGGCTGCTGCATTCGGCGATGACCTGGTGGACGCTTCCGGCGCTTTGAACCGCAAGTTGCTGGCGCAGCGGGCGTTTGTCTCGGAGGAACAGACGCAGAAGCTGAATTCGATTACGCATCCTGCGATTCGCAAGGAGTCATCACGGCAGTTCGACGCCGCTGAAGCTGAAGGAGCCCGGGTTGCTGTGTACGATATGCCACTGCTTGTAGAGCTTGGGCTGCACCGTCAGATGGACTTCACCGTTGTAGTCGATGTGAACGAGGAAGAGCGAGTGAGGCGGCTGGTTCAATTGCGCGGTCTATCGGAGGCAGACGCCCGTTCCCGTATAGCACGGCAGATTGATGACGACGATCGACTTGCGGCCGCTGACTACGTGATTGACAATAACGGTCCGTTGTCTGAGCTCGCTCCGCAGGTGGATGCTTTGGTCGACTATGTCGAGCGAGAATTGTTGCAGCATCAACGTTGAGGAATCTGGTTGAGTCATTAGACTGAGCTGCATGGCATTTGCAGCAGAGCATCCGGTCCTGGCACATTCGGAGTTTCGACCAGTAGGCGAGATCGAGCGTCGAGAAAAGCCCTTTGAAGTCGTCTCGGAGTTTGAGCCATCGGGTGATCAGCCTAAAGCGATCGCAGAGCTAGATGAACGTCTCAACCGGGGAGAAGAAGACGTCGTCCTCATGGGTGCCACCGGCACCGGCAAGTCGGCGACGGCAGCGTGGCTGATTGAAAAGCAGCAGCGCCCAACGCTCGTGATGGCTCCGAACAAGACGCTCGCCGCGCAGCTAGCAAATGAGCTTCGGCAGCTCCTCCCAAATAACGCGGTTGAGTACTTCGTCTCGTACTACGACTATTACCAACCAGAGGCATATATCGCTCAGACGGATACATACATCGAAAAAGATTCCTCCATTAATGATGATGTAGAACGCCTGCGTCACTCAGCTACCTCCGCATTGCTGTCGCGTCGTGACGTAGTGGTGGTGTCGTCAGTCTCTTGTATCTACGGCCTTGGTACGCCGCAGTCCTACCTTGATCGCTCTGTGGTGCTGCGCGTGGGGGAAGAGGTTGAGCGTGACCGCTTCCTTCGATTACTCGTTGATATCCAGTACGAGCGCAACGATATTGACTTCAAACGCGGTACGTTCCGAGTAAAGGGCGACGTCGTCGATATCATTCCCGCGTATGAGGAAGTCGCGGTTCGGGTTGAGTTCTTCGGAGACGAGATTGACAGCTTGTATTACATTCATCCGCTCACGGGAGACGTGCTGAGCCAAGAAGATGAGCTTCGGATCTTTCCTGCTACCCATTACGTGGCCACTGAAGAGCGAATGGAAAAGGCGATCGAATCCATCAAAGAAGAGCTTGCAGACCGTTTAGAGGACCTTGAGAACCGCGGAAAACTACTTGAGGCTCAGCGACTTCGGATGCGCACCGAGTATGACCTCGAGATGATTCAGCAGGTTGGCTTCTGCTCAGGCATTGAGAACTATTCTCGTCACATGGACGGGCGCGAGGCAGGATCGGCGCCAGCGACGCTCATCGACTACTTCCCGGAAGACTTCCTCACAATTATCGACGAGTCTCACGTGACCGTCCCGCAAATTGGAGGAATGTTTGAAGGCGATATGTCGAGGAAACGCAACCTCGTGGAATTCGGATTCCGGCTGCCGAGCGCCGTCGACAACCGTCCGTTGACCTTCGATGAGTTTGAATCGCGCGTGGGGCAGACGGTGTACATGTCCGCGACACCGGGCGATTACGAGCTCGAAGCAGCACACGGCGAGTTTGTTGAGCAGGTTATTCGCCCAACAGGCCTCGTCGATCCAAAGGTCACGGTGAAACCGACGAAGGGACAAATCGACGACCTGATTGACGAGATTCGCGTCCGGGTGGAGAAGAACGAGCGCGTGCTGGTCACTACCTTGACGAAGCGCATGGCTGAGGACTTGACTGATTATCTCCTGGATAACGGGGTAAAGGTGCGCTACCTGCACTCTGACATTGATACGCTGCAGCGCGTTGAGCTGCTCCGCCAGCTGAGGCTTGGAGAGTTTGACGTCCTCGTTGGCATCAACCTGCTGCGAGAGGGTCTCGACTTGCCGGAAGTTTCACTTGTTGCAATTCTCGACGCCGACAAGGAAGGGTTCCTGCGTTCGACCAAGTCGCTGATTCAGACTATCGGGCGCGCAGCTCGTAACGTATCTGGAGAGGTCATCATGTACGCCGACCAGGTCACTGAGTCGATGGAGGAAGCAATCAGTGAGACAGAGCGGCGTCGCGAAATTCAGTTGGCGTACAACAAAGAACATGGGATCGATCCGCAGCCGCTGCGCAAGAAGATTGCCGACATTTTGGATCAGGTATATGAGAACACTGACGGTGAAGCTGAAAATGGCGTTGCCTCGGATACCGCAGTTGTATCGAAGCCAGACGTGTCCGAGATGGCCTCTGATCAGGTACAAGCATTGATCGACGACCTTACGAAGCAAATGGGTGCAGCAGCTCGCGAGTTGAAGTTTGAGCTCGCCGGCAGACTGCGTGATGAAATTGCTGATCTCCGAAAGGAACTTCGTGGTATGAAAGATACAGGAAACTAAGAAAGGTTCGAGGAATCTATGCATACCTATAAGTCGATTGCTGTCGGTACTGACGGTTCACCAACTTCGCTTGTTGCGGTTCGTGCTGCTGCGAGCCTGGCCCGCGTGTATGACGCGAAGCTCACAGTCATCTGTGCTCACTACACAGCGTCGGGCTCGATGCTGAACGCAACCAACGCGGAGCTGAGCAAGATCGATATCGTGACGGAATCGGGCGCCGAGGATATCTTGAGGCGTGCGAAGGCGATCGCAGTCGAAGAACAGGCACCAGAGATTAACTTGGTCTCCAGTGGCGGCCAGCCTGCGAATGTACTGCTGGAATCAGTAAAGGAATACAGCGTAGATCTCCTCGTGGTTGGAAACAAAGGAATGCGGTCCCTCGCCGGTCGAGTCTTCGGCAACATCCCAGGTAGCGTGGCAAAGAAGGCGCCGGTTGATGTCATGCTCGTTGACACCCGAGCTGAAGGCCATGACTAGCCTTCATCCGCGCGAGAACCAGGTACTATAAATTTGACCGTGCTTGTTGGCGCCACCGTTATCCAGCGAGCGACAGCTGAATCAGGAAAGGTCTCAAGAATACAGCTATGGCCAATTACTACAAGACCATCGTCGTAGGGTCCGACGGGTCCAAGTCTTCATTGCTCGCCGTTGAGCGTGCTGCAAAAATGGCGAGTGCATTTGGTGCCACGCTAGTGATCGGTACCGCGTATTACGAAACGGAAGCGGACGCGACGAAGAGCCTGCGACAAGATTCGGTCACCATCCTCGGTGACAAGGACGCGTTGGCAAATCTTGAAGCGGCAGCAGAACATGCGCGACAGCACGGAGCAAAAGACGTGCAGACTGCGACCCGTCCGGGTACTCCAGTAGAGGCTCTGATGGCGATTGTTCGTGACAACAATGCGGAACTGCTGGTGGTCGGTAACCGCGGTATCAACTCTCTGACAGGTCGCCTGCTGGGGTCTGTCCCAGCAGACGTTGCTCGCCAATCGGACTGCGACGTCATGATCGTACATACCGTCAGCTAACGCTTCATATAACAACCTCCGGCCAACTGCCTGGCCGGAGGTTGTTCTATGGCATCTCACCGATGACAGCGAGGCTTTGAGTTGCTCGGGTCATCGCCACGTAGAGGTCTTGCCAACCTTGCGGAGAGGCGTCGATAATTTCTTGGGGTTCTATTAGTACTACATGGTCAAATTCGAGTCCCTTCATCGCATCGACATTTGACTTGTCGATGATCGCTGTCGTGCGCCCATCCTCGTATGTTGCGACAGTTTCTGGGGTGGTGCCGGAAGGCCAAAACTCGACGGGTTGCCCAGTGCTTCGAATACTCTCAGGGACCGCTGCCTCTGAGTCGATCGCGTGAAGAACTTTCGCGGCGTACTCCATAATCTCCGACGGAGTCCGGTAGTTCACACTCAAGGTATGCGTGCGGAAACGCGAGCCAACGAACGGTTCCAGCGTTGCTGACCAGTCGTCTGAACCCGCAGGCGAAGAAGTCTGCGCGGTGTCTCCAACTAATGTCATCCACTTTGATGGGCAGCGCCGAAACACCATCCGCCATTCCATCGGTGAGAGCTCTTGTGCCTCATCCACGATCACATGCCCATAGGCCCATGTGCGATCTGCGCGTGCGCGCTCTGCGGTCGAACGGATATCGGTGCTCGCCTGGCGCTGCGCGAGCGTTTCCGCATCAATGACGTCTGATGCAGAAAGGATCTCAGCCTCGAACTGGTCGTCATCGTTGTCAGTGGACTCGGATGAAGCCAAGACGTCCAACGCGTCCTCTGCCTCGGCCACCTGCTGTTGCCACGCATCGTCAACGGAGTCACGAATACCCTCCGCTGGGCTACTACCAATAAGAATCGAGAGCTCGTCGAGTAACGCAGCATCCGACGGGGCCGTTGCCGCACCAGGCTCCCGAAAGAGGGCATCTTGTGTGTAGTCGTCGTAGTCATACGCGACAGCTGCGATTGCGTCGCGGTCTTCAAGCAGATTGCGTAGTACTCCTGCAGGCGACAGAGTGGGGAAGTGGGCGTCAATAAACTCTCGGACCTGGGATTCTTCAGCCAGGTCATCGTGGAGCTGATCGACGTCCGCAGCAGATAACAGATTCTCACCGCCTAGAGGGTCCGCACCAATGGTGTTGGCAAGTGCTTGCGCAAGAAGTTCGCAAAGATGTTCCGCAAACACGGCTCGTGCTTCATTATGAGGACGACGTGACCGTCGTGCTTTGGTTCTGGCTGCCTTAACCATGGCCGGCGTCGCAGCGACGGGAACGTTCTCAATTGAAAGGGTTACCGCGCGCTCCGGGACCGTCTCATATGACTGCACAGCCCGCTTGAGAATCGTGACCATCTCAATCGAGCCTTTGACTTCCCGTGCAGCAAGCGACTCGCTACCTTCCGGGGTAAAACCGGGGATTAAGTCTGAGATGGTGGAAAGCACTACGCCGGTCTCGCCGAGCTCCGGAAGAACTCGCGAGATGTAGTCCAAAAAGACGGTATTGGGGCCAAGAACCAAGACGCCGGTCTTCGCCAGCTGCGCTCGCCAAGTATAGAGCAGATACGCAACACGATGAAGAGCGACTGCAGTCTTGCCAGTACCTGGACCACCCTCGACAACCATCACTCCACGCGTAGCGTCACGAATGACGGCATCCTGTTCACGCTGGATTGTCTCAACGATGGATTGCATGTGCGCAGTGCGTGGCCGATTCATGGCGCGTCGCAGCGCAGCCTCGGATCCGACACCCGAGGCTTCAACGCCCGTACCTGTGCCGGAGAGGACCTCGTCGTCAATAGCTTCCACCGTGCGGCCCCTCATACGGATGTTTCGCCGGGTTTGCACGCCTGAAGGGTGCGCCGTCGTTGCGAGGTAAAACGACCGTGCCATGGGTGCACGCCAATCGATGAGGAGCGTCCGGTACTTGTCTTCGGGGGCGTCGATGCCCATCCGGCCTATATAGCGTCGGTCAAGATTGTCGCTGTTAGGGACTAGATTCTCCGGTGACTCGTCCTCCACATCAATTCGGCCAAAAACTAAGCCAACTTCTGCCAGGTTGAGTGCATCGAGTTTTGCATTCAGCCCATGATATTCGGTTTCGCGCCGGACGAGCGCATCAGAATCTGGGTTGTCAGGGTCGACATCTCGTTGCACCGCTTCCAGTTTGGCTTGGGCTTTCGATACTTCATCGTCAAGACGAGAAAATAGACCGTCGACGTAGTGCTGTTCGCGAGCAACCTCTTGCTCTGACACGGTGAACATAATCTCCTTCAAAGTAAAAGCCACCCCGCAACCACAACTATGCGGCCACGGGGTGTACTACAGAAAGTCAGATTAGCTGAGCTTCTTCTGAACCTTCTTTACCAGCTTGTTCGCGCGCTTTTCGGCCTTCTTAGCCTTACGCTTCCACTTCCACTGCTTGCACTTTGACGGCGCAACATCCAAGTTGTCGAAGGCATCCTGCAGGGAGTCAACCGCGCTCTGGGCACGGTCCTGCAGCTTCGCGGTGCTCTTCTTTACCTTGCGCTTTGCCTTGAACTGGTCCAACTTGCTTGGCTCGAGGCTCTCCAGCTTGTCCTGGAGATCCCCAACAACGCTGTTGACCTTGCGCTTTGCCTTGAACTGCTGGAGTTTGCTTGGCTTCAAGTCCTTGTAGGTGTCTTGAGCGCTATCGGAAACATCCTCCATCCAGTCACCCGCATCAGAAAGGAACGAGGAGGTTTGCTTGCGCGCATCCTGCCAGAAGCCCTCAGCTGCGTCAGATGCCTGGTCCGCAAACTTAGAGGCCTGCTTCTTCCAGTCATCCTTGTTGTTATCGACGTAGTCGACCACTTGATCTGCAGTATCGGACAGCCAGTTACTTGCTTTACCCAGAGCCTTTTCGGTCTCAGACTGGGTAGGCAGTGCCTGCTGTACGTTCTTCTTCGCGGTGCGGGCAGCCTGCTGGGCGCGCCACTGCAGCCCTGGCTTGCCAGCAGTGTCCACAGTCGCGAGGAGCACACCACCGGCGAGAGCGACATCGGTCAGCGCGCCAGTCTGACGACGCTGCTTCTCATTCGCCTCGTCAGCCTCCCAGAAGGCATTACGGCCGATAATCGAGGGGATTGCAGTCGCAGCGAGCAGTGCAGCGGAAGTGCGTGGCAGCTTGCCAATGGCGAAGAGGCTGCCTGCACCTGCTTTAATGCCACCAACGACCTGAGCGGCCGTCTTCGGGTCGCTCGGGATCAGACCACGGTACTCGCTCGGAACGGCACCGCGGACCTTATCTAAAAGCGCCTTCGTGCTTTCTTTATTGGCATTTGGGTCACGCAGCGTCTGAACACCGTCAACGATGTAGACGGACGCGAGCATTGGCCTTGCGAGTTTTCGAATCATAAATGCATTCCTCTTTTCTTTTCGCAACGTACCGGTCGCTGTATATACGTTCTATGTGACGTCCGACATTCGGATTACGCTTTTACCAGCGACGGTTCCACCAAACATCTAAATCTGGACGCTCTGCACCAAGCGTAGTGGATTTACCATGGCCCGGCCACACAATTGTCTCATCCGGGTATGCGTCGAAGAGTTTTTCTTTGACATCGCGGAAGAGTCGCACGAAGTCGCCTTCGGAATTTGTTTTCCCAAGCCCACCAGGGAAAAGGGAATCACCGACAAAGAGGTTAGGCACCCCCTTGAGGTCGGCGCGCACGGCTGCGCCACCTGGGGTATGTCCACGCAGAATTACCACTGGGAGCTCGTGGCCTGCGAACGAAATCGAGTCGCCGTCGTGGAGTTCGCGGTCGACAGGAGCAGGCAGGGCAGGTACCTCGAGGAACGGTGCCCAGTGTGTAGCGCCCGTTGCTTCCAGGACTGTAGCCAATGCGCGCACGTGGTCGTGGTGGCGATGCGTCGTTAATACATCCGTGATCTTGACTCCGGCCTGTTCGGCCATGGCGAGGATAGCCGGCGCGTCGTCAGCGGCGTCGATTAGCAGGCCCTGGTCATCTGCGCAGAGGAGATAGCAGTTGTTGTCCATCGAGCTGACGGAAACTTGGTGCAGTGTTATTTGGGGCAGTGGAGTTGATCCTGAATTCATGGTGCCTACCCTAGTCAATTCTTTCTTCGCCAGAACAGTGATTACCGAAGTGGTATACGCTGGTATGTTCGGAACAAAATGAACCGATCTTCTGGAAGAGGTATCTAGGTGGCTGACCGTCTTGTTGTACGTGGAGCAAGAGAACACAACCTGAAGGGCGTCGATGTGTCTCTGCCGAGGGACAAGATGGCCGTATTTACAGGCCTGTCTGGATCGGGTAAGTCCTCGCTGGCATTCGATACGATCTTTGCGGAGGGACAGCGTCGATACGTTGAGTCTCTTTCGTCGTATGCTCGGATGTTCTTAGGACAGATGGATAAGCCCGATGTCGATTACATTGACGGACTATCGCCCGCGGTATCAATCGACCAAAAATCGACGAACCGTAACCCCCGTTCGACTGTAGGTACCATCACCGAAATCTACGATTACCTTCGCCTGCTCTATTCGCGGGCTGGCACTCCTCATTGTCCAGAGTGCGACGCTGTGATTGAACGGCAGACGCCGCAACAAATTGTGGACCGCGTGCTGGGGATGGAGGAGCGCCTCAAGTTCCAAGTCCTTGCCCCGGTAGTACGAAAGCGTAAAGGCGAGTTCGTTGACTTGTTTAAGGATCTCGCCGCTCAGGGTTACTCTCGAGTGAGCGTGGACGGCGAGTTGTACCAGCTCAGCGATCCACCGAAGCTTGAGAAGCAGGTCAAACACACGATTTCGGTGGTAGTGGACCGCCTTCAAGTGAAGCAAAGCCAAAAGCAGCGTCTCACCGACTCAGTGGAGACAGCACTCAAACTTGCCGACGGCCTCGTTGGCTTCGAATTCGTTGACTTCGATGAGGGCAACCCTGATCGGATCCAGATCTTCTCTGAAAAGATGGCGTGCCCGAACGGGCACAAACTTAACGTTGAGGAGTACGAGCCGCGCGCGTTCTCGTTTAACTCACCGTTTGGTGCCTGTCCAACGTGTGATGGTCTCGGGACGCAGAAGAAGATTGACGAAGAACTCGTTATTCCAGATCCAGACGCACCAGCAATTGATGCTTTCCAGCCATGGAACTCCAGCCCGAACAAGCGATACTTCGTCAAGTTGATTGAAGCGTTAGCAAAAGAGGAGGGCTTTGATGCTCACGCTCCGTTCAGCTCGCTGACGAAAACGCAGCAGAAGCATTTGGTAAATGGTTCCAAAACCAAGATCAGCGTGCGGTACAAGAACCGCTACGGCAGGCAGCGGTCATTCAGCGCAGCTTATGAAGGCGTCATTGGGTACCTGGAGCGTAAGCTCGAGCAGGCCGAAAGCGATACCCAGAAAGACCGACTGCTTGCTTATACGCGAGAGGTACCGTGTCCTTCGTGCAAGGGCGCTAGGTTGAAGCCCGAGATTCTCGCCGTTCGCCTCGACTCAACAACGCATGGTGAACGCTCCATCGCCAGGCTTACGGAACTGAGCATTGAGGATGCGTCCGAATACCTTGATAATTTGGTACTTGGTTACCGTGAGGAAATGATCGCGGGTGCGGTACTTCGAGAGATCCAAGCTCGGCTGCACTTTCTCTTGGACGTAGGACTGAGTTACCTCTCGCTCGCTCGGTCAGCCGGCACCCTGTCGGGCGGTGAAGCGCAGCGCATCCGTCTGGCCACGCAAATTGGGTCTGGCCTTGCCGGTGTACTGTACGTGCTTGATGAGCCGTCAATCGGTTTGCATCAACGGGATAACCAGAGGCTGATTAAGACTCTGAAGAAACTTCGCGACCTTGGGAACACGCTGGTTGTGGTTGAACACGATGAGGAAACGATCCGTGAGGCTGATTGGTTGGTAGACATCGGGCCGCTCGCCGGAGAATACGGCGGGGAAGTGGTCTACCAGGGAGAACCCGACGGTATCCGTGAAGTAGAGAACTCCATTACCGGAGACTACCTTGCGGGCAGGAAAAAGATTGAGGTCCCGGATCAGCGTCGACCGGTAGACGCAGACCGCAAGCTGAGAGTTGAGGGCGCGCGAGAGAACAACCTCAAGAACGTATCAGTGGATATTCCACTGGGAGTGTTGGTAGCTGTTACTGGGGTATCTGGGTCTGGCAAGTCTACGCTGGTAAACCAGATTCTGGCTAAGACTCTCCAGAATGAGCTCAATGGAGCTCGACAAGTCCCGGGACGGGTAAAGAAAGTCAGTGGCCTTGACCATCTCGATAAACTTGTCCAAGTCGACCAGAGTCCCATCGGACGTACACCACGATCAAACCCCGCGACATATACAGGGGTGTTTGACAAGATCCGCAACCTATTCGCGGAAACACAAGAGTCAAAGGTTCGCGGCTACAAGGCTGGCCGATTCTCGTTCAATGTCAAAGGCGGGCGCTGTGAAGCGTGCCGTGGTGATGGCACTATCAAGATTGAGATGAACTTCCTACCGGATGTATACGTCCCGTGTGAGGTGTGCCAGGGAGCACGATACAACCGTGAAACCCTCGAAGTGCGCTATAAGGGTAAGAACATTGCCGAAGTTCTCGATATGCCGATTTCTGAAGCAGCTGAGTTCTTCGAGCCAATTCAGTCAATCCATCGATACCTCAACACGCTTGTAGACGTCGGCCTGGGCTATGTACGTCTTGGGCAGGCTGCGACAACGCTATCCGGTGGTGAGGCACAGCGGGTGAAGCTCGCGGCAGAATTGCAGAAGCGAACTAACGGCCGAACAATTTACATCCTCGACGAGCCCACTACGGGGCTGCACTTCGAAGACATTCGTAAGCTCATGCTTGTGCTGAATGGCCTGGTGGAAAAGGGCAACACTGTGTTGGTGATCGAACACAACCTGGACGTTATCAAGTCGGCGGACTGGGTGATTGACATGGGGCCTGAGGGGGGATCAGGCGGTGGAACGGTGGTCGCGCAGGGAACGCCAGAAGACGTAGCACGTAATGGCAAGTCTCATACAGGTGCTTTCTTGAAGGAGATATTGCAATAGATCCAGCTTGAATGCATGATTTGCTTGAATAAACTTCATGTATTAAAGTTCTCACCACTACCGCCCAGAGCATTCTTTACAAAGGTGCCTGGGCCACAAGTGGAGTGAATCCCACCCCATGCCGGTCGATAGTGATCAGGATACGGGTCAAGGTAGCCAAAGCATTTTTTGGTTGCCTACGGAAAGCTCCCGCGTTATTAGTAATAGCGCGGGTTTTGTGTTTTTGCGCAGAATCACTGGTGGTCTGGTAGCGATCACACATTGGTTTCTATGTTTTAGGAGTTCTCATCAGCGCTGAAGCTCGGATTAACGATCGTATCCGCGTCCCGGAAGTCCGCTTGGTCGGCCCGTCCGGCGAGCAGGTAGGGATCGTCCGTACCGACGATGCTCGGAAACTGGCTTACGAGGCCGATCTTGACCTCGTCGAAGTTGCGCCAAAGGCGAAGCCGCCCGTGGCGAAGATCATGGACTACGGCAAATACAAGTATGAGCAGGATCAGAAGGCTCGCGAGGCCCGCAAGAACCAGCAGCAGACCGTAGTGAAGGAACAGAAGTTCCGTCCTAAGATCGATGAGCACGACTACCAGACGAAGAAAAACAATGTGGAGCGCTTCCTAGAGAAGGGCAACAAGGTCAAAGTCACCATCATGTTCCGTGGCCGCGAGCAATCGCGCCCAGAACTCGGCTACCGCCTCCTCGAGCGTCTTGCAGACGACATTCAAGAGGTTGGTGTCGTGGAGTCCCGTCCGAAGCAGGACGGGCGAAACATGACGATGGTATTCGGACCTGCTCGCAAGGGCAAAAAGTAGATCAAGTTTTCAACTCTGAAGGGCTTTCAACATGAAGCAGAAGACCCACAAGGGCACCGCAAAGCGCATCAAGGTTAACGGCAAGGGCAAGCTGCGTCGTGAGCAGGCTGGTAAGCGCCACCTGAACGAGAAGCTGTCTTCGAAGCGTCGTCGCAAGCTCTCGGGTACCACCGACGTAGCTAAGAACGACGTGAAGCGCATGAAGCGCCTCCTCGGCATGTCCTAAGCACTGCCCAAGTTAAAACAACCGGTGAACGAAAGAAAAGGAAGTATTGACTCATGGCACGTGTCAAGCGTTCAGTTAATGCCAAGAAGAAGCGTCGCGCGATTCTGAAGTCCGCAAAGGGCTACCGTGGCCAGCGCTCCCGCCTGTACCGTAAGGCAAAAGAACAGTGGCTGCACTCCCAGACCTACGCCTACCGCGATCGTCGTAAGCGCAAGGGTGAGTTCCGTAAGCTGTGGATCCAGCGTATCAACGCCGCGGCCCGTATGAACGACATCACTTACAACCGTCTCATTCACGGCTTGAAGCTCGCAGAGGTCGAGGTTGACCGCAAGATCCTCGCGGAGCTCGCAGTGAACGACTTTGCAGCCTTCTCCGCTATCTGCGAGATCGCTAAGAAGGCCTTGCCAGCTGACGTAAATGCGCCAGTTGATGCAGCATAAGTTGCCTAGAACGTTGAACTAGGACGGAGCCCGTCGGCAAGCGTGAACGCTTGGCGGCGGGTTTTTACATTCAGGAGTAGGAAATTTCGTGGCCCTTGACTTTTCACAGCCCTTCACCGAACGAACCCCGCGAGTCGTGAATGCAGCGAAGCTGCTCCGCGCAAAGGGACGCAAGAAAGCAAACCGCTTTCTGGTGGAAGGGGTGAACAGCGTCGAGGCTGCCGTAGCTACGGGCGCGGCTACTGACCTCTTCGTGACAGAACATGCTTCACAAGCCTTTGCTGACGTTGTGACTACCGCAGAATATATGGATGTATATGTTCATGCCATTACAGACATCGCAGCGAAGCACTTGAGCGACACTGTAAACACCACTGGTATTTTTGCTGTTTGCAAGCCAGTGTTGTGGTCAGTCGGGGCAGCTCTTCGCGGCAAGCCTTCTTTTGTTGTGGTCGGGATTGATACTAACGATCCGGGTAACGCAGGCACCATGATTCGCATTGCTGACGTGTGCGGGGCGGACGCTGTCATATTTGCCGGCGACTGCGTCGATCCTGAGTCGGGCAAGGCTGTGCGGGCCTCAGCAGGTTCGTTGTTTCACTTACCTGTGGCACGCGAGCGCAATACCCAGGACGTCCTTGGCCAGTTAAAAGCAGCAGGGCTTCAGACAGTAGCGACGACTATTGACGGCGAGGTATCCCTTGAGAAAACAAGTGATCTGCTTTCTGCCCCGATTGCTTGGCTGTTCGGAAATGAAGCACACGGATTGCCAACAGCTATTGCAGATCGTGCTGATGTACGGGTATCAATCCCGATTCAGGGATCTGCAGAGTCGCTGAACCTTGCAACAGCGTCAGCAATGTGTCTTTGGGAAACTGCCAAAGCAAAGATGGCGCAACAAGAGCTTTAGTTATATGTGTCGTGTCTGAAGCGACAGGTATGCTTAGTTTCGTTTTAACGGCTTTACAACCTTTACTACAAAGCGTAATCGGAAGGACCGAGTGTGTCGGAAAATAGTGGAATCGAATTGTCAGAAGAGAAACTCAATGCGGCAGCAGAAGCTGCAATTTCGGATTTTGAAGCAGCTGCAGACCTGCAGGCGTTAGAAGAGGCTCACAAGCAGCACTTGGGCGACCAAGCCTACATCCCTCAGGCTCGGCGTGCACTCGGTTCGTTGCCAAAGCAAGACCGTAAAGACGCTGGTAGGGCAGTGAATGTGGCCCGAGGCCGTGTAGAGAAGGCGTATGCCAAACTTCACGCGGTGCGTGAAGCCGAGTACCGCGAGGCTCAATTGAAAGCAGAGGCTGTCGACGTAACTCTACCGACACGTCGTTCTCAGCTGGGCGCGATGCACCCCATCACAACGTTGAGTGAGCAGATCGCAGATATCTTTATCGGCATGGGGTGGGAGATCGCCGAGGGGCCAGAAATCGAAGCCGAATACTTTAATTTTGATGCACTGAACTTCATTCCGGATCACCCGGCGAGGACGCTGCAGGACACCTTTTACGTTGGTAAACCTGGTTCCCGCCAGGTGATGCGCACGCATACTTCGCCTGTCCAGGTTCGAACGATGCTTGACCGTGATGTGCCTGTGTACATTGCTTGCCCTGGCAGGGTATTCCGCACCGATGAACTTGACGCAACGCACACCCCAGTTTTCCACCAGATTGAGGGTCTTGCCGTCGATAAAGGCCTGACTATGGCTCATTTGCGTGGCACACTCGACCACCTTGCGAAGACGCTGTTCGGGCCAGAGACGAAGACGCGTATGCGTACCAATTACTTCCCCTTCACCGAGCCATCTGCTGAAGTAGACGTTTGGTTCCCAAATAAAAAGGGTGGTGCTGGCTGGATCGAGTGGGGTGGCTGCGGCATGGTGAACCCGAACGTGCTTCGCGCAGTAGGCATTGATCCGGATGAGTACTCAGGCTTTGCGTTCGGGATGGGCCTTGAACGAACTCTCCAGTTCCGTAACGGCTTGTCAGACATGCGTGACATGGTCGAAGGAGATATCCGTTTCACCGTCCCATTTGGTGTGCAGGCTTAAAGGAGTTAATGACATGCTGATTTCAAAAAATTTCCTCACCACCCTTCTGCAACAGGCGGGCAATACTGGTTGGTCTGTCACTGACGAAGAGATGGACGCAGGCTTCGTTCGCGTCGGTTTTGAGACTGAAGGCTACGCCCCGATTGAAAAAACCGAGGGCCCCCTAGTGCTCGGCAAGGTCCTTGAAATTGAAGAGCTCACCGAGTTCAAGAAGCCGATTCGTTACTGCCAGGTTGACGTGGGACAGGCGAATGGCACGGGTGAGCCGCAGGGCATTATTTGCGGTGCACGTAACTTTACTGTTGGCGACACGGTAGTTGTCGCGCTTCCGGGGTGCGTTCTTCCGGGTAATTTCGCTATTTCTGCGAGAAAGACTTACGGGCATATCTCTAACGGGATGATGGCGTCAGCGGCGGAGCTCGGTCTGACCGCGAAGAGTGCTGGCATCATTACTCTTAGCGATGAAATCGGCGCCCCTGGCACTGATGCGCGGGAAGTTCTGGATCTCGACGACACTATCTTCGAAGTGAACGTCACTCCGGATCGTGGTTACGCTTTGTCGGCGCGTGGCCTAATGCGAGAGCTTGCGTCGGCATTCGACATCGCTTTTGTCGACCCAGCTCAGCAGCCTGACATCGCCGGCATCGATATTTCTGCAGTTCCTGCGCCAGCAGGTTCCCTTCTCGACGTCACCGTAGAGCCGGACACCGCTACGAAGCGCTTCGGGCTGCGAAAGGTGGAAGGCATCGACCCCGAAGCGGCGTCGCCGTTTTGGATGCAGCGCGAGCTCATGCTCAGCGGCATCCGTCCAGTGAACGGCGCAACCGATGTTACGAACTTCGTAATGTTGCTGCTCGGTCAGCCGATGCACGCCTTTGACGCAGATACAATCTCTGGCGCGCTTCGCATCCATAATGCGGAAGAGGGCACTGAATTCGAAACACTGGATCATACAATGCGAACCCTTCGCGCTTCCGATGTAGTCATTTCTGATGACTCTGGAATTCAGTCTCTGGCTGGTGTCATGGGTGGCACGACCTCAGAAATTTCGGAAACCACGAAGAATGTTTACTTCGAAGCAGCAACTTGGGATGAACTTACGGTTGCGCGTACTGCTCGTCACCACAAACTGAGCTCAGAAGCCTCCCGTCGATTTGAGCGTGGAGTCGATCCGGCACTGGTGGAGGTAGCGTTGGATGTAGCTTGTGAGCTGCTGACGAGCTTTGCCGGGGGCAAGGTTGCAGCAGGTCGTACGTTGGTGGGTGAGGTGCATCAGCGAACTGAGATCTCTATGGCGAAAACGTTCCCTTCGGCATTGATCGGCGTCAAGTACTCTGAAGAGACCATTTCTCAGCGGCTACATGAAGTCGGGTGCGGCGTTGAAGAAAGTGGTGGCAATTTCATTGTGACGCCACCTTCCTGGCGGAATGACCTTACGGTCCCAGTAGAGCTTGTAGAAGAGATTGTTCGGCTCGAAGGGCTTGACGCTATTCCATCGATTCTTCCGACGCCGAAGGGGGGACGTGGCCTGACTGCAACGCAAAAGCGTCGTCGTGCAGTGACGCATGCTCTTGCGTACTCAGGTTACGCAGAGATTATTCCTACACCGTTTATGGCCACGGGTCTTTTCGACGCCTGGGGCCTGAGCAAGGACGATGCCCGCCGCGCAACCGTGTCGGTTCAGAATCCTCTGGATAGCGACTATGCCGTACTCGCTACGACACTCTTGCCCGCAATGCTCGAGGCAGTAGCGAAAAATGCGGCCCGCGGTCAGCATGACGTGTCGATTTACTCAGTTGCACAGGTAGCTATCGGCGGGGAAGCTGAAACACCAATGCCAAGCGTTGATCACCGCCCGGACGAAGAGACCCTGGCAGCAGTGGTGAACTCATTGCCGAAGCAGCCGCTGCATGTTGCAACTGTTGGCGTCGGAGATGCCGAAGTTGAGGGGCCTTGGGGCGATTCGCGAATGTACTCGTGGGCTGATGCTGTTGAATCTGCGCAGATAGTTGCGCGGACAGCCGGAATAGAGCTCGAGGTCCGGGCAGCAGACTACCTACCATGGCATCCGGGACGCTGCGCAGAGCTGCTGGTCGACGGTCAAGTTGCTGGTCACGCAGGTGAACTGCACCCGCAGATTCTGGAAGAATGTGGCTTACCTGCACGAGTTTGCGCAATGGAGATGGACCTTTCGGCATTGCCACAGAGTGCTCACCTGCCCGCTCCGAAGCTGTCTGCGTACCCGGCGGTTCACCAGGACCTTGCATTGGTCGTGGACGACTCGACACCGGCCGAAAGCGTGCGAAAGACCGTAGCAGAACACGCCGGGCCGTTATTGGAAAATGTAACGCTGTTTGACGTCTATCGTTCTGAGTCCCTCGGCGAAGGCAAGAAGTCGCTCGCATTTGGACTCCTGTTCCGTGCGGATGACCGAACGCTCACTGAAGACGAAGCATCGGAAGGGCGTTTGGCTGCGGCTGAGGCAGCGAAACAGGAATTTAATGCCACGATGAGGGCGTAGGTTACTTGCTGCTGACAGGCAGGACATCGCAGTAAGCGGCGTCCTGCCTGCTGTCGTTTTAGGAATGCATGTATCTGGAATCGGCACGAGCTTGCCATTTGTCTGGCAGGATGGGACTCCGTAGCCACAAGCGTCTACACCCGTGAAGGAGCCATAAAACTATGCCGCAACAGACCATTCTCACCCCTAAGGGATTTGCGGCTGCAGGTCTTCACGCGGGAATACACGAACGCAAGGGAAATGATCTGGCGCTTATTGTCAATCAGGGACCTGCTTGGAACGCAGCAGCGGTGTTTCCAGATAGTCGGGTCTGCGCCTCGTCTGTTCGAGCTACGCGCGAAGTTATGCGCTCGTATGCTGTAAACGCAGTTGTTTTAACAACAGGCAACGCTAATGCCTTCAACGGCTCAACGGGGGATGCGGACACTCGTGAGATTCAGAAGCGCGTATCCCAAGAGATTGGAGTCCCAGAAGACCGGGTCGCAGTCTGCGCGAAGGGACAGTTCGCAGTGCCTTTGCCAATGGAGCGTGTGAAAACTGGGTTAGCCAAACTCGCCACGGATCTGGGAGATACCCCTGCGCACGCTGAATCGGCTGCGGCCGCAATAGCGTCAACCCAAGGAACGATCAATCAAGCAGGCGTGAGCTGTGGAGCTTGGAGTGTCGGGGGCATTTCCCAGGGGGCTGGAAATTCACAGGAAACACTAGACACAGTACTGGGGTGCCTCACCACAGATGCGCTTGTACCGGCCTTTTCACTCGAAAAGGCATTGCGACGGGCTATGGAAACTACGTTTAATACGCTTGATCGATCTACAGCCCCGCTAACGAACGATACGGTGTTGTTGCTCGCATCTGGTGCGAGCCAGGTCACCCCCAACCAAACTCAGTTGGATGAGGCAGTGCTTGCGGTTTGCGAGGCATTGGTGGAGCAGCTTTTGGTCAACCAGGGAAGCGCGACCAAGAAATTAACGCTTGCCGTAGCTGGCGCTGCAAATGATGAAGAGGCACGCATCGCAGCACAAGCCGTAGCATGTGACGGACGTTTTCGAGAGTCGCTACTCAGTGGTGCTCCGGACTGGCCACGCGCACTCGCGATTGCGGGGAAGACAAAAGTGTGCCTAGATGCTGAGGCACTGGAGATCAACGTCAATGGAACACAGCTCTGCCAGGGAATCACTCCGCTCTTGACAAGCCGGGTGCTTGACTACGACGAACACGTGACTATTACGCTGGATCTAGGAACTCGTGGCGTCGGTACAGCAACAGTGCGGACGCTTTTGGAGCCTATGTAAGGGGAAAGTGGGCGTCGAAAAGCGAACGTCCAGGAGGCTTTGAAAATACAATAGGGGAGACGTCCGCATATTTTGCAGCAATCATAACGCAGAAATAGGAAGTAAACAGCATGGTGAACTCAGTTCGGCACTTTTTCGCAGACGATGACTTGACGCCAGAGGAACAAGCGCAAGTGCTCACGCTTGCCGCAGAGATGAAAAAGAACCCTTATGCGCACCGACCTCTCGAAGGGCCGAAGTCTGTTGCGGTACTTTTCGACAAGACCTCCACGCGCACGCGGTTCTCCTTCGATACAGGGATTGCACAGCTGGGTGGGCACGCGATTGTTGTCGAAACTCAGAATGCACAAATGGGCAAGGGTGAGTCCTACCAAGATACGGCGGCGGTGCTTTCGCGATACGTCGAAGCAATCGTTTGGAGGACGTATGCCCACGACAATTTGCTCCAGATGGCGGAGACATCACAGGTTCCGATTGTTAACGCGCTTTCCGATGACCTGCACCCGTGCCAAATTCTTGCGGATCTGCAAACAATCGTCGAAACCTTTTGTCCTGAGCAGGGGCCGGCGGGACTCCACGGCCTGAAAGCTGTGTATTTGGGAGATGGCGCTAACAATATGGCCAACTCCTACATGATTGGGTTCGCAACTGCGGGGGTAGACATCGCGATCATCGCGCCTCCGGAGTTTCATCCGGAGCAGCGGTTTGTGGACCGTGCGCGCGATCGTGCAAGCCAGACAGGTGCGACAGTTACGGTTACCAGCGATGTTGCTGCGGTAGCTGGAGCAGACGTGGTTATCACGGATACTTGGGTGTCAATGGGCATGGAGGGAGATGGAAAAGATCGACGCACTCCGTTCTTGCCATACCAAGTAAATAGTGGAATTATGCAAATGGCCGGTAATAATGCGATATTTCTTCACTGCCTACCGGCGTATCGTGAAAACGAAGTGACCGCAGAAGTAATCGATGGGCCGCAGTCGCGAGTCTTCGATGAAGCTGAAAATCGTCTTCACGCCCAAAAGGCGTTGTTGACCTGGTTGTTGGAGCACCAATAATGACCCAAACTGTCTCAAGAACTGCGCGACAAGCTCGGATTCTGGAGATACTTGTGAGCACGCGAGTGTCTTCTCAGATCCAGCTTTCCGAGCTTTTGCAAGACGAGGGTATCGAGATTACGCAGGCAACCCTGTCCCGTGATCTTGATGAGCTGGGAGCAAAGAAAGTGCGGCCAAGCGACGGAAGCCGTGCATATTACACGGTGAACTCCGATGCCGAGGCTTTTGATGCCTTGCATACAGGCCCACGTGAGAAACTTCGTCGAATGATCGAGGAACTCGTCGTCTCTGTTGACCATTCTGCGAATATGGCTGTACTGCGAACTCCACCTGGAGCTGCACAATATCTGGCTAGCTATATAGACAGAGTCGGTTTGGAGCAGGTAGTAGGCTGTATCGCTGGTGACGATACGATTTTTGTTCTCGCCCGAGATCCGCTTAAGGGCGGTGACCTAGCCCAGCAGGTATTTGGACGCAATACAAAGGCGTAAGTGACGCCGAAGCAAGCACAAACCCCGCGCTAGGTATACTATGTACCGCAGTGCAGAATATGATCTAGAAACACAAGGAGCTTTGATCCATGACTAACCGTGTTGTACTCGCATACTCAGGCGGGCTCGATACCTCTGTTGCGATTTCCTACCTCGGCGAAATGCTTAATGGCGAAGTCATTGCAGTAGCACTCGACCTTGGCCAGGGCGGCGAAGATATGGAGTCCGTACGTCAGCGCGCATTAGATTGCGGTGCTGTGGAATCCATCGTTATCGATGCGAAAGATGAATTTGCTGAGGACTACTGCCTGCCAACCATCAAGGCGAACGGTATGTACATGGGTGAGTACCCGTTGGTGTCAGCAATTTCCCGCCCGTTGATCGTAAAGCACCTTGTGAAGGCCGCACAGGAGCACGGTGGCACTCACGTATCACACGGTTGCACCGGTAAAGGCAATGACCAGGTTCGTTTTGAGGTTGGATTCCTGAACCAGGACCCAGATCTGGAAATTGTTGCGCCTGCTCGCGATTTTGCGTGGACACGCGATAAGGCGATTGCGTACGCAGAAGGAAAGGACCTGCCAATTGAGCAGTCGGCAGCTTCGCCATTCTCGATTGACCAAAACGTTTGGGGGCGCGCGGTAGAGACAGGCTTTTTGGAGGACCTCTGGAACGCGCCGACGAAGGATCTATACGCTTACACGGAAAGCCCTTCGATGGGCAATGCGCCTGACGAGGTCATTATCTCGTTCGAGGGAGGCAAGCCGGTTGCAATCGACGGCCGCCCGGTAACGATGTTGGAAGCAATCGAAGAGATGAACCGTCGCGCTGGTGCGCAGGGCATCGGTCGTCTGGATATGGTCGAAGACCGCTTGGTTGGCATTAAGTCCCGTGAGATTTACGAAGCGCCAGGTGCGGTCGCTCTGATTACGGCGCACAAGGCGCTCGAGGACGTTACGATTGAGCGCGAGCTAGCTCGCTACAAGCGACTTATCGACGCGCGCTGGTCGGAGGAAGTGTACGACGGTCTTTGGTTCGGTCCGCTCAAGCGCTCTCTTGATGCGTTCATTGAGTCGACACAAGAGCACGTCACTGGGGACATCCGCATGGAAATGCATGCAGGTAAGGCAGTGGTCAACGGCCGCCGTTCCAACCACTCCCTGTACGACTTCAACCTCGCGACGTACGACACAGGCGACACTTTCGACCAGACCTACGCTAAGGGCTTCGTCCGTTTGCATGGTTTGTCATCGCAGATCGCGAACAAGCGCGATCGCGAAGCGAAATAGCAGGGAGCTTTGGAAGTTATGCAGCAGCATAAGACGAATGAAGGCGCGCTGTGGGGCGGTCGGTTTTCTGGCGGCCCTTCTGAGGCGATGTTCGCGCTGAGCGTATCGACGCACTTCGATTGGGTGCTTGCGCCTTATGATGTATTGGCATCGAAAGCTCACGCAAAAGTCTTGCACCGTGCAGGACTTCTTTCGGACGAAGACCTGAAGACCATGCTCGAGGGGCTTGAGCAACTCGGCGCAGACGTTGCAAGTGGTGCGTTTGTTCCCGAACCGACGGACGAAGATGTTCACGGCGCAATGGAGCGCGGCCTGATCGACCGAGTAGGTCCTGAGGTAGGAGGGCGCCTGCGTGCAGGGCGCTCGCGGAATGACCAGGTGGCAACGATGTTCCGGATGTGGGTTCGTGATGCCCTGCGCGGTGTTGCTCTGCACATTACGGATCTCATCGATGCTCTCGTTGCACAGGCGGCTGCACATCCCGATATCATCATGCCGGGTAAGACCCACTTCCAGGCTGCGCAGCCTATTTTGCTCGCACACTCGTTGCTCGCTCACGCACACCCGCTGTTGCGTGACTTGGAGCGGATTCAGGATGCGGACAAGCGGTTGGCTGTGTCGCCGTACGGCTCTGGCGCTTTGGCGGGTTCTTCGTTGCACCTAGACCCGGAGGCGATTGCGGAAGAACTTGGCTTCTATGAAGCAACCGACAACTCACTGGACGGCACAGCTTCGCGTGATTTCGCAGCCGAAGCGGCCTACGTTCTAGCCCAGATTGCAGTGGATGTGTCCCGCTTTGCGGAAGAGATTATCGCCTGGTCGACGCCAGAGTTCGGTTACGTCACGTTGGACGACGCATGGTCGACTGGTTCTTCGATCATGCCGCAAAAAAAGAACCCAGACGTTGCGGAGCTTGCCCGAGGCAAGTCAGGTAGGTTAATCGGCAACCTTACCGGATTGATGGCCACTCTTAAGGCGCAGCCTCTCGCGTATAACCGCGATTTGCAAGAAGACAAGGAGCCGGTAATCGATTCCGTAAACCAGCTCAACATTCTTCTGCCAGCGTTTACCGGGTTGGTCTCGACTCTCAAGTTCCATGGTGATCGAATGCGTGAGATTGCACCTGCGGGATTCACGCTTGCTACCGATTTGGCAGAGTGGATGGTTCGCCAGGGCGTGCCATTCCGAGAGGCGCACGAAGCTTCCGGAGCATGCGTGCGCATCGCGGAGTCCCGAGGCGTCAACCTTATTGACTTGACAGATGAGGAGCTCGCGAGCGTAGACCCTCGACTTAACGCAGGAGTCCGTGACGTGCTCACGATTGAGGGTGCTGTGAGCTCGCGCGATACACGCGGCGGAACCGCCGGTCCACGGGTAGAAGAACAGCGTGTACGCGTAGCGGAGGCAAATAGTAAGTATCGAGCGTGGGCAGAGAAGCCTGTGCGGGGTTAACATCGGTACCGCATTTGCGACGCCCACCTTTCGGTGGGCGTTTCAACTTTTTGTAGTGGTGGCGTCGATAAGTGACTAACAAGGGTGAGGTAAGCTCAACTGCATGAGTCTTGATCCCAAACTTCTCGACGTACTGGTGTGCCCGCAAGACAAAGGGCCGCTTGAGTATAAGGAAGACGAACAGTTGCTGGTGAATGAACGCATTGGTGTCGCGTATCGGATCGACGATGGTATTCCGGTCCTGCTAATCGATGAAGCAGTTCCCTATACAAACACCCACAAGTAACAACGCTGGGAAGACGACTCTCTGAAAGGAATTTCATGACTAACGCAAACATTATCGACGAACTCGAGTGGCGTGGCCTGATCAATCAGCACACGGATCTGGAGGCGTTGCGTGAAGAAACGCAGAAGCCTATCACGTTGTACTGTGGCTTCGACCCGACAGGCCCTTCACTACATGCCGGTCACCTGGTGCCGCTGCTGATGCTGCGTAGGTTCCAACTCGCCGGACACCGGCCAATTGTGCTAGCAGGTGGTGCTACCGGCAAGATAGGCGACCCGCGTGACGTGGGCGAGCGCACGATGAATTCCGATGACACTGTGGCAGATTGGGCCGAACGAATTGGAGATCAGCTGTCAAAGTTCGTCGATTTTGACGGTGAGAACGGTGCGCTGCTGCTGAATAATAATGATTGGATTAAGGACTGGAAGGTCATCGAGTTCCTTCGGGACGTCGGCAAGCATTTTTCGCTCTCCACAATGCTGAGTCGTGATACCGTCAAGCGTCGCCTGGAAAACGACGGAATTTCTTTTACCGAGTTCTCGTACATGCTGTTGCAGGCACATGACTTTGTACAGTTGCGTCGTACGCACAACTGTGTGCTGCAGGTTGGTGGTGGCGACCAGTGGGGCAACCTGGTGGCTGGTGTTGATCTGAACCGACGCATGGATTCGGAGCGCGTGCATGCGCTGACTGTTCCGCTTGTGACGGACTCCGAGGGCAAGAAGTTTGGCAAGTCCACGGGTGGTGGTTCGTTGTGGCTTGATCCAGAAATGACCAGCCCGTACACCTGGTACCAGTACTTTGTGAATGCTGCGGACGCCGATGTGATCCGGTACCTGCGGTGGTTCACTTTTCTCGATAAGGAAGAGCTGGATGCTCTTGCCGTCGAGGTCGAAGAGCGACCATTTAAGCGAGAGGCACAGAAGCGGTTGGCGCAAGAGATGACAGATCTCGTCCATGGCCGCGAAGCTCGTGAGGCGGTTGAGTTAGCGTCCCAGGCGCTATTCGGTAAAGCAGATCTGACTGATCTCGATGAGCGTACCTTGGCCAGCGCTGTTGCCGAGACGAATGTGTTCGAGGTCGCGGCTGGAGCTGAAGTCAGCATCGTGGACATGCTGGTCGGCTCCGGCTTGGCCGACTCGAAGGGTGCTGCCCGTAGATCGCTGAAGGAAGGCGGCATTTACGCCAACAACGAGCGTGTAGTAGATGAGAACTGGGTTCCATCCGTGGATGATTTTCTGCATGGAACCTGGCTCGTGCTGCGTCGTGGTAAGAAGACATTCGCAGGCGTGAAGCGCAGCTAGGCGCAGGTGACAGCATCTGAAAGCAACGCGGTGGTAGAGCAGAAGCCTATGCCACCGCGTTAAGTCTTTCCATGATGGTTGCTGCGATGCCCTCGGGAGTGTCATCGATATCCACAGCGAAACCCAGCTCGTCCGGTTGGAGCGATTCAAGCGTATCTAGCTGGGAATCCAACATTGAAGCAGGCATGAAGTGATCCGTACGGTGGCTCAGTCGTTTCAGCAGTAGCTCACGCGGCCCGTCTAGGTGCACAAATATAAGGGGTACGTCGGCTAGTCGGAGCTTGTCGCGATAAATGCGTTTCAGCGCTGAACATGTAACGACGGTTCGCTTTCCAGCACTGTCTTGCTTTTGAAGCCAGTTCGAGAGTTTCTCAAGCCACGGCCAGCGGTCCTCGTCGGTGAGAGGTTGGCCCTTACTCATCTTTTCGACGTTTTCCGCCGGATGAAACTCATCAGCCTCGACGAGTTCAAAGCCGGATCTCTGCGCAAGAATCTCGGCGATGGTGGTCTTTCCGCTTCCGCACACGCCCATAAGGATGAGGTGCGCCGGGGGTAGCTTCTCTGCTTCATGCATGTTCTTCCCTCCTTGATGCTTCACGAGTGGGGGTAGCTAAAGAAAGCGTCGCCCTGACATTGATGCAGTGCACGATCGCCCACTGAAGTATGTGTATTCTAACGCTATAGCCAGTTTTCCGTATTGACGCCCCGTAGATCGGTGCGTCGATACGGCCTTGAAGCCTCGCTTGAGAAGAGACAGGATAGCTCATGGAAACTTGGGAACAGACGTTGTCGGCCGGCCCCTTAATGGGGATCGCTGCGGTCGGCATTGCCCTCATTCTTTTGCTCATTATTCAGTTTAGGGTCCATGCGTTCGTCACGCTGATCCTCGTGTCTGTCTTGACCGCTATCGCGGCCGGCATTCCAACAGGAGAACTGTATGACGTTGTGATGGGCGGCTTCCGATCCACACTTGGCGACGTCGGTATTCTTGTCGGTTTGGGCGCGATGCTTGGCAAACTTATTGAGTACTCCGGTGGCGCTAGAGTCCTCGCCAACACGATGATCGATAGGTTCGGCGAGCGGCGAGCGCCGATGGCGCTTGGTGTGGCCTCGCTCTTGCTTGGCTTCCCAATGTTTTTCGACGCCGGCCTCGTTGTCATGCTGCCGATCATTTTCGCAGTTGCCGCTCGTATCGGTGGACCAATCTTGCTCTACGCAATTCCGACGGTTGCTGCATTCTCTGTCATGCACGTCTTCGTGCCTCCGCATCCAGGACCAGTCGCTGCTTCGACATTCTTCGACACAAACCTTGGTCTGCTGATCGTTTTTGGCTTGATTGTTGCAGTTCCAACGTTCTATGTTTCGGGCCTTTTGTGGGGTAAGTATTGCGCAAAGAAGTTCCCGTTTACGTCAGTAGCAAACGCCGTTTTCAACTCGGACGACAGCGATATTAAGTCATTGCCGAAAACAGGCACTGTCATTACGATTCTGCTGCTCCCGATGCTGTTGATATTCCTGAACACGGGTGTCGACTTTGCGACGAAATCTGGCGCAATTACAGGTGACGAAACCTGGGCGCAGGCGTTCACATTCCTTGGAAAGTCCGGTATTGCGCTGTTGATTTCGGTTCTCGTCGCGCTTCCAGTGCTCGGGACCTCACGTGGGGTGAAGGGTTCGGCGCTGGAAAAACTCGTCGATTCGGCGTTAGGGCCAATTGCATCCGTTGTGTTCATTACTGGTGCCGGTGGCATGTACGGCGGAGTTCTTCGTGCGTCTGGTATCGGCGATGCCATCGCGGATCTCATGCAAGGACTAGGAATTCCAGTCATCCTCGCTGTGTACTTGGTAGCGGTGATCATGCGCGTTGCGCAGGGATCTGCAACTGTAGCGCTGACAACCACGGCCGGATTGATGGCTCCAGCAGTACTGGCTGGCGGCTACTCGGAAATTCAGATCGTCGCAATTACATTGGCCTGTGCGGCCGGTTCGGTTTGCTGCTCTCTAGTGAACGACTCCGGCTTCTGGCTTGTGGGCCGTCTTTTTGGGATGGACGTCAAGACCACACTGAAAACTTGGACGCTGCAGCAGACCATAGAATCCGTGGCGGCATTCCTAATCACGCTTCTGATCTTTGTCCTTTTCTAACTCCTCGAGAAGGCGTTAGGGGAACGCAAATCTGATCCGTTAGCGCCTTCTCAATAAACTACTTCTACCAGCCAATTTGTGTTGTTGTTGGTGTGTGTGTAACTTTATGTGAGTCAGCGAGACCGACAACGCCCCGCCAGACAGACTCTTTAAGAGAGTGTGTGGTGAGATGGCGGTTAGGAAAACTACCGCTGGCCGACATAATGAAATAGGTTCTGTGATGCGGCGCGTTTTGCGTTGTTGAGAATGTTTTGTTAGTGTCAATTTTCGTCGCTTTGGATGCGCCACTACTGGTGGTGTGTTTGGGTGTGCGGTTGTTGTTTGAGAACTCGATAGTGTGCCAATGTACTTTTTATTTTTTTGATTGCATTGACTTTTGGTTGCGTGCTGTGTGCCATGTTTTGGTGTGTGCCGGCGGTGATGCTTGAA
>NZ_MLCR01000019.1:0-67332 GCF_001875735.1 Corynebacterium sp. NML120713 | reverse complement strand
GGCTGGGCAGGACGCTCATAACCCCAGCACAACACCCCACAACCCACCCATCCCGGCCCCCAAAAAGCACACATTTTGTCACTTAAGTCGACACGCCGAGAAAAGCACACATTTTGTCACTTAAGTCTTGACGGTGAAGTTCCAGCCTTCGCAGGCAGAGCTGGATCTTTATGACCTCGTTAATGCCTACCTTCAGCGTGACACTTTGTATGCGTTCAATGACTCGCAACGAGCACTTTCTTCGCAGGTGATGCGCAAGCGGTTGGGCTCCTCGACGTACGCCGTCGGGATCACGTTGCGTAGAACTGCGAACCGATTGGCGGAGGAACTGGCAGCAGGCCAGCCGCAGAGCGATCGTATACCGCTGTTTGATTTCGATAGCGACATGCTTGATGAGGAGCAGGCAGCGTATGAAGCATTCGGGGACCTCGTGGAGAAGCACGAGGACTGGTCGGACCCAGAAGTCCGCAAGAAAGTGCAGGGCGAGATCGATGAGCTCAGAGAGTACGCAGCGCTCGCGGAATCGATTCACCAGAATCAGAAGTCACTGAAACTCGGGGAGGCCATTGAGCGTGGTTTCGCGCGGCTGCGTGAGGTCGGTGCCCCGGAGAAGGCCATCATCTTCACCGAGTACAGCGACACCCAAAACTTCATCGCGGAAACGCTACGGCAAGCAGGGTACGGGGAAGGGCTGGTGCTGTTCAACGGCCAAAACGATTCGCCTGAGGCGACTGCGATTTATCAAGAGTGGCTCACAAAGAATGATGGTAGCGACGTCATTACCGGCAACCCGTCGGCAGATCGTCGAAAAGCTCTTGTTGACTACTTCCGTGACTCCGGCTCAATCATGATTGCGACGGAGGCGGCATCCGAAGGCATCAACCTGCAGTTTTGCTCGATGCTGATCAACTACGACCTGCCGTGGAACCCGCAGCGGGTGGAACAGCGTATCGGCCGCATTCACCGTTATGGACAGAAGCACGACGTTGTCATCGTCAATTTCTTCAATGAGGGCAACGCTGCTGAGGCGCGCATCTTGGAGCTGCTGGAGAACAAATTCCACCTCTTCGACAGCGTCTTTGGAGCCAGTGACGAAGTGCTGGGCCGCATTGAGAGTGGCTTCGATTTCGCTCAGGAGATTGCGAAGATCTACGACAGCTACCGCACTGCAGATGAGATCAATCAGGCGTTCCAGGAGCTTGAGAAGAAGTACGCCGCCACCGTGAGCAAGGACATGGCTGAAGCGAAAGCGAAGGTGTTCGACAACCTTGATCCGTCAGTGCGTGACCGCTTGAAATCCTACGACGAGCAGTCTGGCGAAATACTGAACAAGTTTGAGCGGCTACTCCTCCTACTCACCATCAACCGCTTACAAGGCAAGGCAACGTTTGAAGGCGACGGACGCAACTTCGTGCTGAACACGCCACCGGCTGCCGGCATTGCGGCTGGCCGCTACCACTTCAAGTCCTCGCCAAGTGGTAATTCCAAGCAGTACCGCTATCACAGCGACCTAGCGAAGTACGTCATCGATGGCGCTTTGACGGCGGATACGCCGTGCCAGACTCTCGTGTTCGACATCAGCAAGTCCGACCGCGTCAGCTCCCGCATGAAGGAACTGGCCGGACAGTCTGGGTCCCTGGTTGTCCGGGGTTTGACGTTCAGGATGAAAGCCAACGACAGCGATATTTCCGAGAGCTACTTACTCGCGGCAGGCATCACCGATTCCGGCGAGGTACTGAACCAAGAAGATGCAGCAGAGATGATGGATCTGCGCGTCGTCGACACGTTGGATATAGCTGGGCCGCTCAACGCGGACCTGTTTGCGGCAGCGATCGAGCAGCAGCGGGATTCTCTGGAAAAAGAAGTCCAGCACCGCAACTCGAGCTACTACAACCAGCAGGAAGAACTGCTTGAAAGTCAGATCCTTGATCTCGACACGGAGCGCAGGAAAGCTGTCCGTGAGCTTGAGAAGAAGCGGAAGGACCTGCGTAGGAAAGCTACTCAAGCTGACGACCCGATGGAGCAGCTGCGGTTCAAGAAGAAGGCTCGAAATCTTGACGACGAGATCGATTCGGTCGAGGACAAATATCGAAAAGAGAAGCGAAACCTGCGCGACAATGTCGACGAGTTGCTTATTCTGATTAGGCAGTCGCTTCAAGGCAAGAGATCTGAAAAAGAGCTGTTCACTATCCGGTGGCAGATCAAGGCGTAAACGAAGGTAGTCAAAGGGAAGAACAATGAACGAAGAGCGAGACATGATCAACGAAGTTCCTGGCAGCAGCCCCGAGTTCCGTACCGAGCTGGCCGAGCAGCTCGCCGAGTTGGTGCCGGAAGCGGTTGCCGACGGCAAAATTGACGTCGAAAAACTCAAAGAATTACTAGGGGGGGGGGGACGTAGCAGACACCAGCGAACGCTTCGGCCTGTTCTGGCCAGGTAAGAAGCGTGCGATGCGCGCAGCGCAAACCCCAACCACTGCGACGCTTCGCCCGGATAAGGAAAACTCCAAAGACTGGGACACCACAAAGAACGTATTCATCGAGGGCGACAACCTCGAAGTGCTGAAGATTCTGCAGAAGCACTACCACGGCAAGATCAAGATGATTTACATCGATCCGCCGTACAACACCGGCAAAGACTTCGTGTACCCCGATAACTACAAAGAGGGCCTACAGACCTACCTCGAGTGGTCCAAGCAGGTCAACGAAGATGGCAAGAAGCTCTCGTCCAACTCCGAGTCCGAGGGTCGGTACCACTCCAACTGGCTCAACATGATGTACCCACGGTTGAAGCTGGCGAGGAACCTATTGACCGACGATGGCGTGATCTTCATTTCGATTGATGACAATGAGAGCGTTCACCTAAAGAAGATTTCTGATGAAATTTTTGGTGAAGCCAACCACGTAAATACTTTTGTATGGGTTAACAACCTCAAAGGCCGCCAGATTTCAGGTTGCGGTGCAGCCGGAACTAAAGAGTACATTTTTGTTTACGCGCGCAATGGCAAACAGGTTGGGGAATTTATTGGCCCCGGCAGAACGCTAAAGGAGCTAATGCCGTCGATTTACAAGGGTTTTAACTACCAGATCGAGCATGATGACTACGGACCCTACGTTGTAAAAAATGAGCTATATAATACTAACTCGGCTTTCAACGAGGAGACCCGCCCAAACCTGGTATACGACATCTATTACAACCCCTCCAGCAAAGAGATTAAGACCGAGAATGTTTCCGAAGCCCATTTGCATGAGGGGTTCATAAAAATCCCACCGAAGCGAAACAATAATGGGACACATCTATTCCACGCCAACAGATGGAGCCGGAAGAAGGTAAGTGAAGAAGGCCACAACTTATTCTTCACCAATACTGCGGCAGGTTGGAAAGTCTACACAAAGGTAAGGAATGTAGACACTACGACCATGAAGGATGTTGTGATGGACATCACTACATCATCGGGATCAACGGACATCAACGACTTAGGAATAGACAAGAATTGGTTTGATTATCCGAAACCTGTCGATTTAGTCAAGCTTCTTGCGATGGTCTCTACCGCAGAAGGCGATATCGTGCTAGATTTCTTTGCTGGTTCCGGCACCACAGCACATGCTACGTTCGAGCTAAACTCGGAAGACCTCAAAGACAGAAGCTTCATAATGGTCCAGCTTCCAGAACCACTTTCCGAAAAGTCAAGTGCTGCGAAGTCAGGATTCAAAACTATCGCGGATATATCTCGTGTGCGGATCGGAAAAGCTTCGGACAGTGTTCGCGAGAGCGTCCAAGAGCAGAACCACGCAGACCTAGACCGTTTAGATACCGGCTTCCGTTCCTACAAGCTCGCCGACACCAACTTCACCAAGTGGCGGACCGACTCCGACACCGACGCGACTGCTCTAGAGCAACACCTACTGGATCTCCGTGAAAGCGCCGATGACAACGCTACCCCTGATGACCTACTCACTGAGATTCTGCTTAAACAGGGCCACTCGTTGGTTGAGCAGATTCGTGACCGCAATATCGACGGTCTGTCGTATAAAGCGGTGGTCCGAGTCGATGACGAAGACGGTGAAGAAGACACGCTAGTGCTCGCCTACCTCGATGAACACACCAAGCCGACCCTGGCACAGCTTCGTGAGGCTATGGAAGTCAAGCCAGCTCAGTTCATCATGCTCGAGGATGCCTTCCAAGGCGACGACGAGCTGAAAACCAACCTGGCGCAAATCTGCAAGACCAACGGCATCGAACTCTGGACGACGTAAAGGATCAACATGAAATTCAAGTTTGATGCTAAGCAGGAGTACCAGGTTCAGGCGATTGATTCAGTCACCGACCTGTTTGAGGGCCAGCCGAACGACGCCGGGGATTTTCTCACAACGTTCCACACCGAACGAGTTCTGCCAGAGACCAGCAACCAGGCGCTTGACATAGATCTGAGTGAAGAGATTGGGGCCGTCGGCAACAACTTCTTACTCGATGAAGCAACTGTGCTCGAGAACCTCAAGATCGTGCAAAACGAGCACGGGCTTGAGCCTGCAAAAGAGCTTATTGACGGCCTCCAGTTCGACATCGAGATGGAAACCGGCACCGGCAAAACCTATGTGTACCTCCGCACGATCTTTGAGCTGGCGGAGAAATACAACTTCACCAAGTTTGTCATTCTTGTGCCCAGCGTTGCGATCCGCGAAGGCGTGAAAACAAGCATCGAGCTGATGCACGACCACTTCCGCCAGCTATACCCTGCGTCGCCGTTTGACTACATGGTCTACAGCGGTAAAAACGCTGAGGAAGTGCAATCCTTTGCGACGTCGACAAGCATTCAGATCATGATCATGACGATCGGCTCCGTGCGTGGTCGTGGAAACAACTTGATCATGAACCAAACCCGAGACAAGCTCAACGGGTTGCGCCCGATCGATTTTCTGCGTGCGACACGGCCGATTCTGATCATGGATGAGCCGCAGAACATGGAATCTGAACTATCCAAAACGGCGCTGGCAGGCATGGATCCGGCGTTCATCCTTCGCTACAGTGCGACACACCGCGAAACACGAAACGTTACCTACCGGTTGGACCCGGTTGATGCTCATGAGCTGGGCCTGGTCAAACAGATCGTTGTGGCGGAAGCAACGGAGCATGGTGGCGACGCCAAGCCGTACATCAAACTTCTTTCCATCGATAGCAATCCGTGGCAGGCGAGCCTCGAGTTGGTGTGCCGCAAGAAGGACGGATCGCTAGCCCGCCAGGTGAAGAAGGTGAAGCAGAACCAGGACCTCGAGAAGGTCACCGGCAACCCCGCCTACGACAACAACTGGCGAATCAATGAAATAAACCTCGACGGTCGCGGTTTTATCGAGCTGACCAACCACGGCATTCTCCAAGTCGGCGAAACGATCGGTGGCAACGACGAGACCGTTTACCGCGAAATGATCCGCGAAACCATCCGCGAACACTTCCGCAAAGAAACGCTGATGCGCCCCCTCGGCATCAAGGTGCTGAGCCTCTTCTTCGTGGATAAAGTGGCCAGCTACCTCGGAGACGGCGCCGACAACACCACTGCCGACGGCAAGTTCGCCCAGTGGTTCGACGAGCTCTTCATCGAAGAACGAAACCGATTCCCGCAGTATAAAGACCTGCTCCCACAGGATCCGATTGAGCTGCGGCGTGCATACTTCTCGCAGATCAAAAAAGGCGTCTACGGCGACACCTCAGGTGTCACAGCCAAGGATGATGACTCCTACGACCTCATCATGAAGGACAAGGCCCGGCTGCTGAGCGAAGACGAACCGGTTCGATTCATCTTTTCCCACTCCGCGCTGCGCGAAGGTTGGGACAATCCGAACGTATTTCAAATTTGCACCCTGCGTGAAATGGGATCCGAGACCGAGCGCCGCCAGACGATTGGGCGTGGGTTGCGACTTCCTGTGAACCAGCACGGCGAGCGCGTAGCGGACCGTTCCGTTGCCCAGCTCACCGTCGTCGCTAATGAGTCCTACCAAGAGTTCGCCACCAACCTCCAAAAGGAATACAAGAAGGCCGGTGTGGCGATTGGGTACATTCGCAAAGGCGACTTTGCCAAGCTGCCGAAACCCGACGCGGAAGAGCAAGAAAACTTAGGGTTCACTACATCCGCCGAGATCTGGGACCACCTGAAACAGCGTGGCTTCCTGAACAAAGACGGCTACGTCACCGCATCCTTCACCCCGGATGCCGATGACTTCTCCCTAGGCCTGGCAGCAGAGTACAGCCCCGTGGAAGAGGCGGTCATCGAGGTACTGCGCCGCGCGAATATTGAGCATTACGTAAAACCGAAGCGTGCTCGAACGACGCGCAAACTGAACAAGCAGCTGTACTTTCAGTCGCGCGAATTCGAAGAATTCTGGGAGAAGATCAGCCAACGCACGACCTATAGCGTCTCAGTTGATCGCGATGTACTGATCAAGAACGCCGTACAGAAGATCAAGAAGGCTGAAGAGATTGCACCCCTTCGAATCGAAGTGAAGAAGGCCCGGTTGACTGTTGCTCGCGGCGGCACCAAAGGCTCAGAAACAAGCAGCCGTACAGCGGAGCTGCGAGGCGGGTACAAGCTGCCGGATATCGTCTCTGAGCTCCAAGAAGCAACGTCACTCACCCGCAGAACGATCATCGACATCCTCATCCAGAGTGACCGCCTCGACGAGTTCATCTCCAACCCGAACGACTACATCAAGATGGTCAAAGGCATCATCGAAGCCGAACTCGCCTCAATCGTCACCGAAGGCGTCCAATACGAAAAGATCGGCGGCAGCGTGTACTCGCTCACCGAACTTCAGCAAGACGGCATCGAAGAAAAGCAATACTTCCTGGACAACCTGTACAAGGTCAAGAACCGCGAGAAAACCGACTACGACTTCGTCGTCTACGACTCCGAAGCCGAGCGCCGGTTCGCCGAACTCCTCGACGACCGCGAAGACATCAAACTGTTCCTAAAGCTACCGCCGAAGTTCAAGATTGATACCCCGGTCGGGCCATACAACCCCGACTGGGCAATCGTGAAACAGGTAGACGGCGAAGACAAGTTGTACATGATCCGCGAAACAAAGAGCACGGTGCTCGAGCATCTCCTGCGCACAACTGAGCAGGCGAAGATTGATGCCGCCCACGAGCACTTCAAGACGATCGGGGTTGACTACGCGAAGGCGGCCCCGGGAAATTGGAATATTTAGACGGCCCGGCGGTCGGATGCGACTTTTCGTATCAGGCCGCCGGGATTCGATTGTTGCACCAAACACCACATCCCAATGCGTGCCGTTTCGGCGTAGTTGGTACCGGTAATCCGCGTAGTTGGTACCGGGTTTCCAGGTAGGTGGTACCGTCATTCATTTTCGATCATTGTATAGGTGGCGTTGGCACAACCCGTGCCGGCGCGTCATCACCTTTCATGGCCAACTTCAAAGACATCATGACACTGTGTCTAGAGGGGGCAACCTACTCCGCTATTGCAGTAGCGCTTGACTGCTCTAGACGCGATATCGCCAAAACCAAGACACTCATCGCTGACCACGGCATCACCAAGGAGTCGTTTACTCAGCTGGACCCATCATTTTCGACGAGCACGTCAGCGACCATCGCGGGGCCCGCCGCAAGTGCTATGACCAGCCGGATTTCGAAAAACTGGGCCTGACCCTATCAGCGCGGACTCACTGGTCAGCAGACTCAACGCCGGACAGCGCATCGAACTCGGTGACTACGACATGCGCCGACACCTCGCGCACGCTCAGATAACCGTAGACAGCTAGCCTTCACTGACCGGCGAAACCCGACTTCGCTTCTGGGCTCTCGCCGGTCAACCCCCGGCTGCGGTACCAACTACCCGCGCTCAGCACAATGCGCCCGATCTTTATTCGATGCAGGCGGGGTAGAGCTCGCGTCGAAAAGCTGAGGCGCTAGACACTGGCAACGTGATTAGCGACAAGGCAAGCGGCTTCGCAGTAAAGTACTCACCGATTGCCAGAAACGCCTCCGTTTCCAATTACAATGCTAATACTCATTCCAGGGTGACCGGGGTCAAACCTGGGGAAAGCTCTTCGCGCGTCAATTTCAGCAGTGCAAGGAGATCGCCGCCTAATGCTTACCCAACCCCGCCCCCGAAACCAACCACATACTCGAAAGCACCGATACACCACCTAGCCATGCGCAGGCTTATCGACACGCTTGTTGGTATGAAAGACGCCGGGGTCGCTGAGATCGCGCAGCTGGGCAGGACCATGAACAAGCGCTGCAAAGACATCCTCGCCTACTTCGACCACGGAGTATCCAGCGGGCCTGTCGAAGCGATGAACGGTCGGCTGGAATTCCTACGCGGCATCGCCCTCGGCTTTTGCAACCTCGACCGCTGCATCTTGCGGTGCCTCATCCACGCCGCCAACATCCGACACAAAATCAATGCACTCTAAAACCGGAAGAGCCGGTTTGAGAGGCGAAACCGACCTACGGTGATAGGGCTGTAAATTGGCACTGGCGGGCCAGCCTCCCGCGACGCTAGATGGTTCTTTCCCCGCAGCTCAGGGGTGAGCTAGCAAACTGAATTCGTGGTCAATCATGATCTCAAAACACCTCTTCTCGATTGCGGAGAGGCTGGAAATACTAATCTCACCGTTGCGACATAGTTCGTACCGGATCGGTCATTCGGGTGACCACTCGGCCATCCGAGCATCATTCCAGTTACCAGGGGTCGTATACGTGGTGCACAACAGGTCTCGAAGATTAGTAGTAAAATTAGAGACCCCGTGGTTGTATTTTTCCAGCTCATATGAGTAGTGGAGCAGACACACCGCGAGTATGGGGTTCATTTGATTCCGTAAGGCTTCAGCGTCCGAGAAACTTAATGGCAAGCTGGGCGGGAATTGGCTGGCTGATCCGGTGCCATTTTTTCTGAGCACTTGTTGCACAAAGTCGCCGATTACGTGGCTCAGATCGAGGGTCAAGAGCTCCGAAAGGTAAATCAGCCAACATGTAAACTCGACAGACCCAATGCGAAGCGAATCTCGGAATAGTTTTGTCAAGAACTCCTTCGCAGAAAGAGATTTCGCGATTCTGGTTATCAGCTCGGGCGAGTCAGCAATTGTCTGGGTATAGCCTTGGATTAATTCTGGATGCATCGGGAGAAGATACATAGATTCCACCAAGAACTCGTAAAACAGACCTGCTTCTTTGGCCTTTGTGAGCAGACTCGGCCATAAGTACCTAGGCAATGACATTTTTTGGTGCTTTTGGGAGAACTGATGTATTTCCACAATAAACACTTTCAGTTTTCCTCGAGATGGGAACTCGCGCCATGTTTCTAGAAACTGATTAGCGATAGTGCCGATATCGTTCGCGAGGAAGTCAAAAACCGTCGAGTAAGATTGTTTAGTGTGGTTAAGTGTTAGTGAGTATTTCTTCAAGATCATCGAAATATCGCTGATCAGTTCCGATGGATCGGTTGACGCTGGTATCAAAATTTCGACGTCATCTACGTAACGGCGAAAATCGAGCTCGCCCTTGCGCTTCGCGTCTTGTAGGTATTTGTCGAGTTCGTTAAGAATTATTTCAGCCGCGATATTAGAAGTGATCGGACCGATAGATACCCCATCCGTGCGGTTATTACGCACATATGTGTATGCGTAATCTATCGAGCTGCCTAGTGAATTTCTCGAATTAAATCTTCCTTTGGAGATCGCCCAGTCCAACGCGTGCGTATAGATCGAGGGAAAGAAATTGGCTATGTCTAGGGCTAGCACCCTTGGTTCATCGAACGAGGAGCGCCCATTTACGAATGGCGCGGCTTCGTCCAGCGCCGACAGCCATTCGTCTTCTCTATCGCCATAGTTAAACGCAATTATTCGACTCGAATTTAAATCGAGGCGTGGCCTCAGGAGAGATTCCGCTGTGTCGCAAAGCGGTCCTAGCTTATCCCAGTTGTCGATGAGTGCCTTACCCAGCTTGGCGTAAGGCCACGGGTGGGGAAATTCTAAGAACCGAACCTTTCCATCGAATCGAACGACTTGATAGCTGCACGGCCCCACAAATTGGCACCGCCTAGCCGCAGAATTGCCATTCGATGGGTCCGCGATGGTTGGAATGGATGCTAGCGCATCCATTAGGTCTATTGTGAAAGATTCGGTTGAAATGATCGGGGGTAAGGCAGGGTATTTGTTGATGAAGTTTAGCCACTGCTCCCTAAAAATTGCGTTGAAGAGTATTGTCTTTTCGTCGACAGCTGAAGTGGTCAAGACCGGATCCCTTCGCTAATTTTGATTCCTTCTGAGAAAACAATCATAAGCACAGGAGGCGTGGCGGTCCGGACTTTGAGTCGTAAAAACAATCGCTTTCCTTGAAGGTGGCGGTCACCGGGGCGAGCTGGACGAATTTATCCGGATGGCGAAAATCCTGATCAGTTCACTGGGTTATCGGGCGTTTGAGCCGGCCGATGACGCCAAATCCTCGGCGCACAACGCATCGGAGCCACCACAGCCCGGTGAGGAGCCGCTGCTGTACCTGAATGCCCAGGAAGCCTCCAGGAAAGGCGGCGGACAAGCGACGGATTCGTCGCCCTCGAAGATTCGATCCTGCGAGCAGAATTGGTCGATTCCGCGCCTGCTCCAGTGCGTATGGACCGAGAGAGGTCCGCTAACCTCATCGAACTCCCTCACGGGGGCATCCACCTCAGGCAAGACTGCCTGGAAAACACACGGAGGCGTCACCCTACGTGATCTCGAAGCGGCAGAACTCAAAGCGACTGCTGGCGAAATGTAGGCGATGGCAGAGCTGGCGTCGATAAGCTGGGGCCTGCAATAACACGGCTGCACAACCCAGTACCTAAATAAAACGGTGCATCCCCGTCTAGTGGGATGCACCAAAATTTTTGCTGCGAAGGTGGACTAATACAGACCAGCCGCCTCGCGCTGACGAATCATCTCATCTGCTTGACGGACGAAATCATCCGCTCGACCAAGAAGCTCCTCGGACTGGCGGTTGAGCTCGAATTGACGCCGAATGAATTCTTCCGCCTTGCTAGCAAGATCCTCGGCGTGCTTGCTGTGTTCACGGATAGCAGGGCTGAGGTAATCCTCAGCCGGTTCATTCTCGGAAGTCTCCTCCGTCGCCGGAGCAGTAACGGCGGGGGTTGGGGTGATCACCTGCATGCTCGCACCCCGCGAGCTACCGGACTGGTCGTGTAGAGCGCCAGACCCGACAACGCCACCGACGATGGCAGCAATGACGGCGAGAATGCCAAAGACAGCACCGATGGTGTTGATGTCGACGTTGAGGTTACCTGGTTTGAGCTTGGCGAAATCCACAGTTGTTCTCCAGTCAGGAAAGTTTTTGGTAATAACCTTTGGAAGGTTACCACAGCCTTCGAGGCAGCGTTAGGAATCAGAACTCTCCTTAAAGTACCAGGTCACGCGGTTTTAATAAGTGTTGAGGCCATTTGCGATGTCGGGGCTAATCTTTAAGCTTGCTGGGTTGTCTTGCTAGCGGGAGAAGCGCCATTCACTTACAGTGAAACGCCTTGTGAGTGAACGAGATTCATGGAGGGACGATGCCACAACCGGGTCGTGAGAGGGCGAACCCACTTGGGGCCGTCGCGCTAGTTGTCGCTGTACTCGGTCTCGTGTTCGCCGTTGCGAAGACCTTCCTGATCATCGGGTGGGAGCCACTGCGGTACGTGCTGCCGGCGGCTGGGCTGACGCTCGGCGTGGTGTCGCTGTTTCAGGAGGGGAAGCGGAAGGACTTGGGGATTGCGACGATTGTGGTCTCGGTCGTAGCGGGGACGATCGTGCCGTTCGTGTTAGTGGGGTTGCCGTTTTAGGTCCAATAGCGGAAGCGTGAACTAGCACCAAAGGTTTTTGCTCAGTCAAGCAAAAGCGGTTTATCCAAACCATAATTAGCTCCTGACCTGCATTTATGGATATAAACTGAGTAGTTCAAAGGAAATGTCTGGGTGGCAGTTTAAGATGTGGGTATCCATATTTCGAGAGGCCAAAAGGAGCCCCCATGAAACGCTCAATAGCCGCGGTTGCCATCGCTATCGCACTCGGTACAAGCTCAGTCGTAGCTCCGAGTAACTCGCCCTTTGTCACTGCGTCAGCGTCGGCAGCTGAACAGGTGACGCAGGCGGATCTTTACGACGCAGACATCCACTCATTCGGCCACACAGCGGGACCTGACTGGACCTCAACCTGGGCGATCTCCAACAACGCCGACGTCACCGACCACGTCGAGATCCTCAAACTCCACACGGACCTACCAGGAGTAGAAACCGACTACACAAACAAGGACCAACTAGGAACCTACAAGGTTCGACTCACCGGCGGACGCATCTACCCCGAAACCATCCCCCTCGACGTCGAAGCCATCATCTATTACAACGACGGCTCCACCAAACGCCTCACAGGCACCACCAACATCCACCCACTTCCGGTAATGGTTGCACACGACGAGGCTTCCAAAGACCCCCACGCGCTTGATCACTTGACCCAGGCGGATCTTTACGACGCAGACATCCACTCATTCGGCCACACAGCGGGACCTGACTGGACCTCAACCTGGGCGATCTCCAACAACGCCGACGTCACCGACCACGTCGAGATCCTCAAACTCCACACGGACCTACCAGGAGTAGAAACCGACTACACAAACAAGGACCAACTAGGAACCTACAAGGTTCGACTCACCGGCGGACGCATCTACCCCGAAACCATCCCCCTCGACGTCGAAGCCATCATCTATTACAACGACGGCTCCACCAAACGCCTCACAGGCACCACCAACATCCACCCAGTCCTGGAGCTGATGAAAAAGCCCAACGAAGTGCCGTACATCAGCTGGGAAGAACTCAATGATCTCAACGGGACACCGCAGTACTGGTCTCACTTGACTGATTCCCCGGATGTAAAGTCAGCGCGCGTCGTGAAATTTGAGCCGTCTGCAGACGGCGTCAAATATGAGGCAGTCGAAGGCCGCGACGGGGAAGTTGGCTTGAATGTCTGGCTAAACGACAATCTGGAGTACCCCGCAAGCATCTCGGTAGACATCACAACCGAGGTGGAGTTCAACGATGGGGAAATCACGAACGTCGATGGAACTCTCTGGATCCAAACGGACCCCAGCTTGGTTCCTAACGAGGTTCCCCCAGTCAACGAAGAAGAGTCTTACGACGTCACCACCACCCCGATATACCAGTACACTTTGGGGCCATCGCCAGATGTAGCGACGGTCAAGCTCGCGCAATTCGAAGCATCAGCCGAGGGCGTGCAGTACAGAGTCATGGACGAACCCAACTACGCTGGTGAGATCGAAATGTGGCTGGACGGCGATCGCCGATACCCAGAGACCATTACGGTTGATCTCTCCTGGGATGTTACGTTCCACGACGGAAAAACGACTCAGGTGCAGAGCAAGCAGACTCTGCATCCTGCAGCGTGGCTCATCGAAAGTGACGAGCCTCAAATGTCGATGGCCGACTTGTACGACCCGAAAATCACCACTGTCCCTGCGTACAGCGTAGGTCCCAAGAACACCTACTGGACCCACGTAATTGCTGCTGGACCAGATGTTTCGGAAATCAACGTCCTGAAATTCGATGCACCGTACCCGCTGGAATACGAAACCTACAGCAACGAATTCGGCATGTTTGCTATGTACCTGCGCCTTACTGGAGGGAAAATCTACCCTGAGACGTTCAAGGTACCCATCACCTCTGAAGTCATCTACAACGATGGTTCGCGCGACGTCATCACTGGCACCCTCGAGGTACAGCCGCTCAAGTCTCTCGTAGCAGAAGAGACACCAGAAGCACCAGAGCCCACCACCGAAGCGTCGACGCCCGTGCACACGAGTAAGCCGACTCCGACGCCAACGACGGCGACACCAAAGTCTTCGCTGACGACTAAGCAAGTACCACCAGCAGCCACGACAACTCCAACGGTTGCGCCAACCACCACTGCGGCAACAAAGTCTCAGCCAACTCTGGTAGTGCCGACGACGACGTCTAAGAAATCCACCACGACATCCGCGACGCCAACGCGCGCTACAACAACCACAGCTGCACCGGTTAGTTCAAATACCGTAACGGCAGCCCAGAAACCGGCACCCACGAAGAACTCAGAGACCACAAGCCCCACGCCGTCTGCGGTAACTGTGACAGGAACATCACCCGTAGATCAGCCAGCTAAGCCGAAACCAAACACGCCGGTTCCAGCGCCGACAAAAGAGGGCTCTTCGATGAGCACAGCGGGAATCGTGGCAACGGTCGCCGTAACGCTGTTCGCTCTCCTGGGTGGACTATTCTTTGCGCTCAAAGACCAGCTACCGAAGGAAATTAAACAACACCTGCCGTTCTAGCTTTCGGGTGTGAACGCCCGCACCGCGTCGGCGAGTACGGCTGCCGACCAGGCGCGGATGCGGGCAGTCAGGCTCAGGCTGATGTCCGGGGTGAGCTCGCGACGAAACACTTCCAGGTTCCGTGGACCAGGACGACCAGATGGCTGCGCATACGTACAAGCCACGATGTATTCGGGACGATCGGTAGCCTGCAGATTGGCAAACACGCTGAAGTTCGCGGTCACTTGGGAGCCGGAAGATGAGGTCGGCGTGAGGGAGAAGGAAAAGCCGTCGGCGTCGGCAATGACGGGGAGGTAGCCGGTATCGGCGCAGGTTGGAGTGGTGCAGGTACGGGCGATGGTGGCGTCGAAAAGAGGGTGCTGGAGTGCACCGAACTGGCGCTCGAGCTCCGTGAACACCATGTCCGCCAGACGGAGTGCGGAGGTATCGCCGAGGTCGGCGAGGGCGGAATCGACGTCATTTGTGCCGCCGAGTTCGACCATCGCGACGTTCATCGTGTCAATCGCCCGCTGCTCAATGAAATCGATGAACGGGCGGAACACACCCGCATCGGCGCTCTCGAGGGCGTCGTAGTAGTGGTGCTTTTGGTCGTCGAAAATGACGAGGGGGATACCCGGATCCCGGTACAAAAACACTGACGACAACGCCCGCGCCACACGCCCATTGCCATCAGCAAACGGGTGCACGCATACAAACGCATAATGCACATACGACGCCTGCACCACCGGATGCGCCGCCACAAACTCATCCAAACGGCACTGCTCCACCAGGCGCCGCATCTCACTCGGCGTCTCCTCCGGCGACGCATACACGTGCTGCGAACCATCCGGACGCACCGGGGAATTCTGCTGGGACTTATACACGCCACGCTGCAGTGGCTGCTTCTGGCGACGAAGCTCACCAGCAACCAGCACCCTGACCTCATACTCGTCCTGGCTCGCCATGATCGTTTCGTGCAGGCGACGGATCAACGCCTCCGTCAACGGCCAGCGGCCCGTAGCCACATCAAGCGCCAAGTTGTAGCCGTCCATCGCCGCTTCAAACGACGGCCGCGCATGGACACCGCGCTCCTCCATCGCCGATTCCCAACCATGCGCCTGCTTCGCCACGGAATACGTAAAACCACGATCCGAACGAAACACCCCCTCAATCGCATTCGTATCGACGGCAGCAAAGCGCGTCGACTCACGCGAATAGCGAGCACGCTGCTCCGCCCCGAAACGCCGAAACTCGGCAGCAAGTCGCTCAAACGCCCCATGCCCATTCGCCTGGTTGGACCACTCAGCAAACGTCGGAAAAGGAACGTACGCAGCGGAATCGTTCACGGTACACCTCCCCAACCTCGGCGTGTCCTCATTGGCACAGACTCTAACACGAACACACCCCCATACCAGCCCCAGAAGGTGAACAACGGGCGGACAATCTGGGAAAAGGCCTGGTGAGAGGTGAACAAAAGGTAAAAAGTGGAAAAGAGTTTCATTCCGCGCTGGAGAGGGGAATAATTCGACGTTGTGAGTATCACTATCCTTCTGATTCTGATTATCGCCGTGGCGCTGTTCTTCGACTTCACGAACGGTTTTCACGACACGGCGAACGCGATGGCCACATCCATCGCGACGGGGGCGCTCAAGCCGAAAACGGCGGTGGCGCTCGCGGGCGTCCTTAATTTAATAGGGGCGTTCCTGTCGGTGGCGGTGGCCAAGACGGTAGCGAGTGGCATCGTGAAGTTGGACGGGTCCGACCTGACCGACACCATCGAATCCGAAAAGCTGCTGCTCGTGGTGTTCGCCGGGCTGACCGGCGCCATCATGTGGAACCTGTTCACCTGGCTGTACGGGATCCCGTCCTCATCCTCGCACGCGCTGTTCGGCGGGCTGATCGGCGCGGCGATCGCGGCAATCGGGTGGGGAGGCGTCGTGTGGGAAGGCGTCCTGGACAAGATCATCCTGCCCGCCGTGTTCGCGCCGTTCGTCGCGGGGATCATTGCGGCCGTCGCGACGTGGCTGGTGTACCGACTCACCGCCAACGCCGAACACGAACACCGCGACACCTACTTCCGCTGGGGCCAGGTCGGGACCGCGTCGCTCGTCGCGCTCGCGCACGGCACCTCCGACGCCCAAAAAACCATGGGCGTCATCTTCCTCGCCATGGTCGCCGCCGGGCAATTCGACGCCGACCACACCATGCCCTTCTGGATCCAAGCAGCGTGCGCCCTGGCCATCGCCATCGGCACCTACTCGGGCGGGTTCCGCGTTATCCGCACACTGGGCAAAGGGCTCGTCGAGATCCACCCGCCACAAGGCCTCGCCGCGGAAACATCGTCCGCAGCAATCATCCTGACCTCCTCCCACCTCGGCATGGCACTATCGACGACCCACGTCGCCACCGGATCCATCATGGGCTCAGGCCTTACGGGCCCGAAGGGTGAAGTGCGCTGGGGAGTCGCCGGAAGGATGGCGCTCGCCTGGATCACCACACTGCCGATCGCGGCAGCCATCTCCTTCGTCACGTGGTGGGTGGCGAAGTGGGCGTCGACAATCGGAGGCGACCTCGTCTGGGGCGGCATCCTCCTCACCGTCATCCTCGCAATCGGCGGCGGCTACATGTTCTACCGCGCGCAACTGCAGCCCGTACACCGCGACAACGTCAACGACGACTGGGACCCAATCGACGGCCCCGAAGGCCCCGAAACCGGCCCGACCGGACCCGCGCACATCGTCGACACCACCCACGGCCTCAACCACATGGGCAAATAGGAGACAGAAATGCTGCAATCACTACTCATGGTCCTCGGCGTAGGCATGCTGCTCGGCGCCGGGCTGCCCACCCTGTTTTCGATGAGCATCCACTTCCTGTCCCCAGCCGAAGACGGCACGGCGGCGAGCGGGGTGCGGCGGGTTATTGGCTGGGCGTTCCTGGCGATCGTGCTGGTCGCCGTGGTGGCCGCCATTTTGCTGATCGCGCGCGAACGGATCGAATACTTCACCGGGTGGGACCCGTACCCGTTCTTGTAGATTGAGGTTTTTGGGGTTGTTTTCGTTCCGGTGTTTTCGTTGGTTTTCGTTGGTTTTCATTCCGGTCGAGGTGTTAAAGGAGTGCGACGCTGGTCGCCAGAAATCATCCTTGGCCAGTGCGAATGTGCGACCTGCATCGCACGCTTCTAATCCCACGCTTTGAATGGATCGGGGTATTTCTGCGGTTCAGCCGTGGGCGAGAATCGGGAAAGCGGCTGTGTAAGCTTTGGAATAGCGCTTTATCGAAGCGCTCCCTTTTCTAGCGGTGCGAGTCTCCACCGCTGGTGTGGTGGATCCAGGCTTGCCCTGGCTAGTTGGGGCCACCTCTCCGTGGGAAAGGGGGTGAGACGAGATGCCTAAACCTGGTGTCGGCGATAAGCCGGAAAAGGGGAAGGTCCGGATAGCAATCGGTGCGATTACGATCCGGACCTTTGTGGCGCTGACATGGAGGCGTTGGGTGGCTTCATGTCATATCCCACTATAGACGAGTTGTTGCCCTTTGCCTCAAGCCTGGGGAAATGAGTGTGCTGGCCACCGGGACTCGTTCCAGAAATACCTGCGACACGCCAATAGTGGGTGTTGACAAACTAATTTTGTGGCCCTAGAGTTACCTCAACGTGAACAGAAGGTTAACAACCTTCACACTTTGAAAGGAGGGACCCACATGATGCAGTTGATCAACCAAATCCGCACGTGGTTCCGCGACGAGAACAACGGCGTTGCCACCGGCATCGACGTGCTACCGCTCGCAGTCCTTCCACGGGCATAATTGCAAATGGGTTTGAGCCCGCACCCCTTGGTCTTTATGGCCGGGGTGCGGGTTTTTGCGTTGGTGAGGGAGGGCGCACCAGATTCCAGGATTTCGGGAGGGCGCCTGGGCAAAAGACCAGGTCGCAGGTTGGGCGGGAGGGAATGTGGTGTCCCCCCAACCGAGTGAGTGCCAAAGGACGCAACCAACTTTTCGCGACCTGGGCTTTTGCCGGATCTGGCAGATGGAATTGCGTCCTTTGGCACTGCTGTGAGGAGGCGCGCACCAAATTCCGGGATTTCGGGAGGGGGCCTTGATAAAAGCCCAGTTCGCCGCAACGCCAAGAGGGAATCTGGTGTCGAGCTGGAGGGAGTGCGCACCAAATTCCAGGGTTTCGGGAGGGGGCGGGCGGAAAAGCACAGGTCGCCAAAAGGTCACGAGCGAAAGTGGTGCACGGGGAATGCACAGGCAGCACACAGGCAGGCGCGGGAAGAAAAAAGGGCCCCACGAGGGGCCCTCAAGAACCCAATAACTAGTGGGCGACGGTGTGGCCTGCCTCGCGTTCGTTGGAGGAGCTGGTCATGGAGGCGAGGACTTCGCTGATGTGGAGGTCGCCGATGGGGGCTTGCTCGGGGTCGTCGAAGAGTTGGTCGCCGAGGATGTTGTAGACGTAGTCAAGGTCCTTGTCGCCACGGCCGGAGAGGTTGACCAGCAGGTTGAGTTCGTGGCCGTCGGCGTCGGCGACTTCGGCGAGCTTCAGGGCGTAGGCCAGGGCGTGGGAGGACTCGAGGGCGGGGATGATGCCCTCGTAGCGGGAGAGGAGTCGGAAGGCCTGAAGGGCGTCCTCGTCGGTGACGGCGACGTACTGGGCGCGGCCGATCTCGCGGAGGTAGGCGTGCTCGGGGCCGACGCCCGGGTAGTCCAGGCCGGCGGAGACGGAGAAAGACTCCGGCAACACTTCGCCGTCCTGACCAGTGACGATGTAGGAGCGGGAGCCGTGCAGGATGCCCAGCTTGCCGTGGTTGAGCGGTGCGCCGTGGCGGTCGGTGTCCAGGCCCTCGCCGGCGGGTTCGACGCCGATGAGTTTGACGTCGGCGTTGCCGGGCTCGTCCTTCAGGTATTCGGCGAAGGCGCCGATGGCGTTGGAGCCGCCGCCGACGGCGGCGATGACGGCGTCGGGAAGTCGGCCGGTGTCCTCCAGCATCTGCTGGCGAGACTCGCGCGAAATGACGGCCTGGAACTCCTTGACCAGGGTCGGGAAGGGGTGGGGGCCGCACGCGGAACCGAGGACGTAGTGGGTGGAGTCAATGTTGTCGACCCAGTCCTTAAGCGCGATGTCGATGGCGTTGGACATGGAGCCGCCGGTGTCATTGGTGACGGGGACGACGGTGGCGCCCATCAGGCGCATGCGGCGCACGTTCGGCTGCTGGCGCGCAACGTCCTGCGCACCCATGTAAATCGTGCACTCCATCCCCATCAGGGCGGCAACCATGGCGGTGGCGGTGCCGTGCTGGCCGGCGCCGGTCTCGGCGATGAGCCGGTTCTTCCCCAGCCGCTTCGCAATCAGCGCCTGCGCCAGCACCTGGTTACCCTTGTGTGCGCCACCGTGCGCGAGGTCCTCACGCTTCAGGAAAATTTTCGACGACCCAACCCTCGGCAAGTTGGCACACTCGTAGACCGGGGTCGGTCGGCCGAGGAACTTCGCTTGGAGGCGCGAGAGCTCGTCGAGAAACGCTTTGTCCTCGCGGGCCTCGACGAAGGCGCGCTCCAGCTGATCGAGCACCGGGTAGAGCGGCTCGGGCACATACTGCCCACCGAACTCCCCGAAATATGCAGGTAGGAGCGTGTCGCGCTCAATCTTTTCTACATCGGTCATGGTGAATTTCCTCCGCGTCTGTGAACCTTTGTTGTGCGACACTCTACCTCCAAAACGTGTAGTGTGGGGGCTTTCTGAACTCGAACAAAGGAGCAATCATGAAGCGCACACTGACAGTCCTGGCCGCAGCGGCACTGCTCGCTGGCTGCTCGAACGGCGGCACTGAGGCGCCAGCAACAAAGACCGTGACGGAGGCCCCGGAGACCACGGTGGCGACCACGGCGACGACGGCGGCAGCGTCGGAAAGCACGGGTGAGGCCACCAACGACGCCGCGTACGACGCGATTGAGGCGGCACGCCCATTCGGCACCGTCATCTCCATCGACCGCGAGAACAACACCAACGCTTTCGAGGTCAAGGTCGCCAAAGACGACCAGATCATTGAGCTGCATGTCGACGGCAACCACGTCATGCAGCAGGAGTCCGAGCAGGACGCTGAGGACGTCGCGAAGGCGGGCCAGGCAACCGTGGCGATTGAGGACGCCATCAAGGACGCCCTCAACCAGCACGACGGCATCCTGGATTCCGCGGAGCTCGACGAGGACAACGGCGCACTGCAGTGGGAAGTCAGCATCGATAACCCGGACGGCACTGACCTGGCAACGGTCAACGTCCCGGCGAAGTAAGGATTACCGCTACTGGGGGTCAAACCCGGGCGGGTGCAACAACGCACCCGCCCGGGTTTTTGCGTTGATGGGGGAGGGGTGGCGTCGATAATTAGTTTGAGCGTATAGGCCCGACAACATCCAGCGCGTAATGTGTGCCGCGTCACCATTTGGAGTTGAAGGGAGTGAACATGGGCATCGTTGCGTTGATAGTGTTCATCGCGATCACGGTTGTGTTCAATGTTTTGCTAAAGCGCAATATTGCAGAAGCGCTGCTGATCGGCCTGGTCGGCGTGGCGCTCGTCGGCGGAACGAGGGCGCCAGAGCTGCTGTGGCTGGGAATTAAAAAGGCCGTCTCCTCGGAGGTCACGTTCGCTGGTATGGCGTTCGTGTTCATGGGGATCATTGTGCAGTCGACGGGCTTGATTGACAAGCTGATTACCATCCTGAACTCGATCTTCGGCCGGCTGCGCGGTGGGGCGGGCTACGTGTCCACCCTGGCCTCAGCGATGATGGGGCTCATCGCGGGCTCGACCGCCGGCAACTCCGCCACGGTCGGCTCCGTGACCATCCCGTGGATGAAGCAGACCGGGTTCTCCTCCAACAGGGCAGCGACCCTCGTCGCCGGTAACTCCGGCCTGGGCGTGGCGCTGCCGCCGAACTCCACCATGTTCATCATTCTCGCGATGCCGGCGGCTGCGGCGTCGTCGGCAAGCCAGGTGTACGTGGCGCTGGCCTGCGCCGGCGCGTACGCAGTGCTGTACCGCCTGGCGGTCGTGTTCTTCTGGACCAAGAAAGACCGCATCCCCAAGACCCCGAAGGACCAGATCGTGCCGTTCGGGCAGGCGTGGGCGCAGGGGTGGCGCTCGCCGTCGATCTTCCTCGGCATCATCATCCCGGTGCTGCTCACCATCGGCCCGCTGGCCAACTGGTTCAAAAACTCCACCGGCGTCGGCGAGGACGGCATCAAGGCCATCTCCATCATCGTGTGGGTTCCGGTGTTGATCACGCTCATCGCCCTCATCGAGGGCGCCGGCCGCATCCGCCGCAACAACGCCCAGTTCAGGGCGCAAATCGTCCGTGACCTACCGAGCTTCGCCACCGTCGGCATCTCGCTGTTCGCAGCGCTCGCGGCCGCGTCCATCATGGAGGAACTCGGTGTGGGCGACCAGCTCTCCAACACGCTTGGGGCAATGGACCTGCCGAAGTGGGTCATGATCCTCGTCGTCGGCGTGCTCGCCGTCATCGTGGCAACCCCGCTGTCCTCCACCGCGACGGCAGCCGCCATCGGCGCCCCGGCAGTCGCGGCGCTCACCGCGGTGGGCATCGACCCGACGGTGGCGATCGTCGTCACCCTGCTATGCACCTCGACGGAGGGGGCGTCGCCACCCGTGGGCGCGCCGATCTACCTCTCGGCCGCGATGGCGGAAGCCAACCCGACCAAGATGTTCATCCCGCTCATCATCTACTTTGTCCTGCCGATGATCCTGCTGGCGTGGCTCGTCGGCATGGGACTGGTCCCCGTCTACGTACCAGGAGCGTAAAACCATGAACCCAATCTTCAAGCTCTTCTACATCCTGTTCTACCTCTTCCTCGCCGCGTTCCTCCTCGGCGGGCTCGCACTCGTCGGGATTCAGGCAGTCGGGCTTGTCACCGGCAGCGGCGACACCATCACCGGCGCCAAAGCGGCGCTCGCGCCATGGGTCTTCGGCGCAGCTACACTTTGTGCAGTATCCGCATTCGTGCTCGGCTACCGCCCAGAAGCGCTCCGAGCGCAACGCGAACAACGCAAACGCGACAAAGAAGTGCAGTTCCACGAGCACCGCGACGAAAACAGCGCAGAATAATAGAGGACACGCATGAACACCACGCCACACGCCATCCGCGCCAAGCTCCGCAAAGACATGCCGACCCGGGCCGCCTACTCCTCTGACGCATCACTCTTCCGACGCGTCCCGGCGGCAGTACTCGAACCCAGCAGCGCACAAGACGTGCTCGACGGCATCGCCTACGCACGCGAACGTGGCTGGTCCATCGTGGGGCGCGGTGGCGGATCCTCCGTGGCGGGCAACGCCATCGGAGACGGCCTCGTCATCGACACCTCCCGCTACTTCAACCGCATCCTCAACATCGACCCCGAAGCCAAAACGGCCACCGTGGAACCCGGCGTCATCTGCGACCAACTCCGCGACGCCGCCGCGCCCCACGGCCTGACCTACGGCCCCGACCCATCCACCCACTCCCGCTGCACCATCGGCGGCATGGTGGCCAACAACGCCTGCGGCTCCCACTCCGTCGCCTACGGCACCTCCGCCGACAACCTCGTCGACATCACACTCGCCCTCGCCGACGGCAGGGAAGTCACCTTCAGCGCCGACGGCTGCGACGACCCCACACTTCACGACGCCCTCTCCGACCTCTACACCCGAAACCAGGAACTGATCCAGCGGGAACTCGGACGCTTCCCCCGCCAAGTCTCCGGGTACGGGCTGCACTACCTGGGCACCGACATGGCCAAAGCCATCGCCGGATCCGAAGGCACCCTCGGGGTGATTACGCGGATGACCGTGAGGCTCGTCGATAAGCCGAAGCACACCGCGCTCGCCGTGCTGTCCTTCGCGGACGTCTTCGCCGCCGCCGACGCCGCCCCCAAACTGCGCCAACCCGGTGTGGCCACCATCGAAGGCATGGGCGGCGACCTCCTCGACGCACTGCGCAGCAAAAACGGGCAAGAACACGCCGGCGAGAACCTCCCCGGCCAACCCCACGCCGGCGGCTGGCTCTACTGCGAAACCGAAGGCGACACCCTCGAAGAAGCCGTCGCCGCCGCCGAAGCGCTCACCACCACCGTCGAACACACCGGGGCCGTCGTGGTCAGCGACCACGCCGAAGCCCGCGCACTCTGGCGCATCCGCGAAGCCTCCGCAGGCACCGTCACCCGCCTCCCCGACGGCGGCGAAGCCTGGCCCAACTGGGAAGACTCCGCCGTACCGCCCGAAAACCTGGCCAGCTACCTGCGCGGACTCTACGACCTCATGGACACCTACGGCTACCGCGGCATCCCATTCGGCCACTTCGGCGAAGGCTGCGTCCACGTCCGCATCAGTTTTGACTTCCACTCAACAGAGGGCATCACCAACTTCAACAACTTCATGAACGACGCCGCCGCACTCGTCACCGAGCACGGCGGGTCCCTGTCCGGCGAACACGGCGACGGCCGCGCACGCTCATCCCTGCTGCACACCATGTACAGCCCCGAAATGCGCGCCATCTTCGAAGAATTCAAACTGCTCTTCGACCCGCAACGCATCATGAACCCCGGCGTCCTCGTCTGGGCCGACGCCGTCACCGACGGCCTGCGCATGGAACCCGCCCAACGCACCCACGAAATCACACCCGTCCAACTCTTCCCACGCGACAACGGCAGCTTCACCGACGCCGTCAACCGCTGCGTCGGCGTCTCCGCCTGCCGCTCCATGGACGGCTCCATGTGCCCCTCCTTCCAAATCACCCACGACGAAATCCACTCCACCCGCGGCCGCGCCCGCATCCTCTCCGAACTCTTCCGCGGCGAAACCATCACAGGTGACGACGCCACCACCGCCCTCGACCTGTGCCTCTCCTGCAAAGCGTGCGCCTCCGAATGCCCCGTCAACGTGGACATGGCCACCTACAAAGCAGAGTTCCTCAACGACCACTACGCCGGCCGCGTCCGCCCCCGCGTGCACTACCTCATGGGCTGGCTGCCAATCCTCAGCCACATCGCCCACAAACTCCCGCTCGTGCCACGCATCACCAACTGGGCCCTCCACGCCCCCGGCGTCTCGACGGCCGTCGCGAAACTCGGCGGCGTCGACACCAGGCGGCCGCTCATCAGCTTCGCGCCGGAGTCGCTGCAGAAGTGGGCGCGGAAGCGTTCGGGGGCTGCTGGCGGTGCTGCTGGTTCGCGTGAGCGGATTGTGCTGTGGCCAGACAGCTTCAACAACAAACTCAACACCGGCCCGGCGCGAGCGGCCGTCGAAACGCTGGAGATGCTCGGTTACGAAGTCATCATCCCCGACGGCTTCGTCTGCTGCGGCCTGACCTGGCACTCCACCGGCCAACTCGCGATGACGCGGCGCGTGCTCGAGCACTCCGCGCACGTGCTCAAGCCGTACCTGGACCAAGGGCTGCAGGTTGTCGCGCTGGAGCCGTCATGCACCGTCATGCTGCAACACGACGCCACCACCCAAACCGCCGACCCCGCCGTCCGCGAACTCGCCGAAGCCACCCACACCTTCGCCGAAATCGTCGCCCCGAAGATCCAGAAACTCGTCGCCGACGGCAAGGTACGCAAGCACAGCGGCAGCATCCTCACCCAAGTGCACTGCCACGAGAAATCACTCGGCGACCCACAGCAGTCCTCCCTGATCCTGGCGGCGCTCGGCTACGACGAGGAACAGATCCAAACCGGGTGCTGCGGCCTCGCCGGTAACTGGGGCTTCGAAGACGGCCACGCCGAAATGTCGCTGGAACTGGGAGAACGCGAGCTGTTCCCGCGCGTGAGGGAACACGACGGGCCCGTCGTCGCCGACGGATTCTCCTGCCGCACCCAAGTCGAGCAGGGCACCGGCACCCAGGCGCAGCACGTCGCCGAAATCGTGCGCGATGTGCTTCGGGAGGAGCTCGGGTAGCCGATTTCAAGTACCGTGTGGGCATGAACCACACCATCGAACACCAGCTACAGCACAGGACGATCCGCGAGTTTGAGCGGAGGGGCGTCGATAAGGAGGTGCTGGACCAGCTCTTCGAAGTCGCGATGCGCACAGCGAGCTCGCGCGGCCTGCAGCAAGCCAGCATCATCCACGTCACCGACGCCGACCTGCAGCGAAGGCTGGCGGAGATCGGGCAGCAGGAATACGTCGGGCGCGCGCCCGTCTACCTGCTGTTCATCGTGGACACCGCGCGCAACGCCACACTCTTGGAGGACCCCTCAGCCGCCGGGCACACCCGCCCCTTCGTCGAAGGATTTACCGACGCCTGCCTCATGGCCCAAAACGTCGTCAACGCTGCGGAATCGCTCGGGATGGGCGCCAACTACCTCGGCAACATCCACAACGACCTCCAAGCCGTCGTTGACCTGCTGGAACTGCCACGCTTTACCTTCCCAGTCGTCGGGCTGACCCTGGGCTGGCCCGCCCAAGACCCGCAACTCAAACCACGCATCCCGGCGCGGCTGCGCGTCATGGAAAACACCTACCAGGCCCCCGCGAGCTGGTCCGAGGTGCTGGCGGAGTACGACCAGGAGATGACCACCTACTACGACCTCCGAGACAAAAACCGCCGGTCAGACAACTTCTTCCGCCAAGTCCGCGCAGGGTTGCCGACGCACGCCATGCCACAGGACGGGTCCCTCGACGTAGCGAGGAGGCAGGGGTTCGAGATCTAGTTTTTTGGGGGGTGAGTGCCAAAGGACGCAATTCTTGTTGGGGGAGGGGGTAAAATCCCAGGTCGTGAAGAGGGGGTTGCGTCCTTTGGCACTGAGGCGAGGGGGAGCGCACCAAATTCCCCCTCGTGGAGTTGGCGAACTGAGGAAACGCCGAGGGGGTCTGGCGGAAAACGGGAATGTGGTGTCTGGGCAGGGGACACGCGCACCAAATTCCTGAATTTTGGCGGCCAGGTTTGGAAAAGACCAGGTCGGCGGGGGTACGGGAGGGAATGTGGTGTCCCATCGGGAGGGAGTGAGTGAGGCTAGAGGCCTGTTTGTGCGCTGAGGATCTCGTCGCGCAAGCGCTCGAAGGACTCGCACCCCTCCAAGAAGCTCACATTGGTGAGTGCCTCGACCCAACGGGACCGGTCCGTCGTGAAGCGGGAATCGTGCTTTCGCTTTCGGCGCCCGCGGGTGGCGAAGTGGGCGTCGTGAAGCTGTTTTAGCCGATCCTTCGCCGCAATATTCGGGATAGTTTTCCTGGCTGGCAGATCCTTCGCAGGAATGTTGATCCCCAGCTGTGCCTGATACTGCGGACTGTGCAGTGCGTGGAGCACCCACGCCTCAGTCATTTTCACCGGCACAACGGGAACAACCGCGAACTCCGGGCTGACCTCTTCGGACGCCTGGTGGACTTCAAGCTCACGGCGCTCATAGCCGTCATTGTCTGCATCCCGATGAACAAAAACAATGTCAGGCGTTTGACCCTGATCCATGATGAGCTGAAGGACATCAGCCGTGCGCTTCGACCCCGCGAAAGGCTGAGCAACAATTTGGGAGTCAGCCCCGAATCCGAGATCGATGAGGAGCGCCTTGAGCGGGCTCATCAAGCCATCGTCGCTGGTACCCTCGCGAACGAGCAAACAGTACAGTGGTCTACTCATTGATCCCCCTCATCTTCTACCGCGAAGAACTCCCGGAAGTTGAGCTCCGGAAACGACTCGCGAAGAAGCTCCTCAACGTTCGCAGCCGAAGCCTTCACCTTCGACTTCCTCCAGCTCCCCTCCGCCACCACCGGGGTGAGGACCAGCGAGCCATTCATCGGATCCTTCGACCCCAGCAACAGCTCGTCAAAATTGTCCTTGTGCAGCGCTAAAAATGCTGGTGAATGGGTATTCACGATGACCTGACGAAGCGGATTCTCCGCCCCAATTGCTTCCTCAGGGTCCACGCTCAAATCGTGCAACAGCCAATACATCGCCTGAATCTTCAACGGGTGAATGCCGTTCTCGGGCTCTTCGAAGCAGATCAGGCGACTGCCCTCTGAGTCCAGCAGGATCGTCCCCAGGACTAGGAACCTCAACGTCCCGTCGGAAAGAGAACGGGCAGACACCACACCGCCATTACCGACCTGCGCCTGCAGCGTAAACACCTGGCGTGCCTCGTCAAAGTCCACCGTAACGCTGCGTACATCGACAAGATCTCCGACGATGTCAGCAAGCTCCGCAAGCACATCATGATCCGGCGACTGCCCCACAAGACGATCCAACGTCTTCGGCAGGTTCCCGCCCTTCGCACTAATAAAGTCGGGAGCCAACGCCTCGCTCGGCGCGCGCATGGCGCTCGGCTCAAGGGAAAGGTACATCCACGCATCCAGCTCCCGGCGCGCCGCCATAATCACCGGATACTGGTCCTGCTGCCCATACACCGACAGAGCAGTACGGGCCGGCGCATCCCCGCTCAGCGACACCAACGACGGCCTTCCCTGACTTCCATGCCGCACATGGATTTGTCGTTCCTGCTCACTCGTCTCAATAAACGCTTTTCGACGTCCGCCCATGATCGCAGACTCAACAAAGCTTTTCTTTGCCCAACCCAGCTTCTCTCGAGCATCCGCCTTCGTAAGCGGTTTCAGCTCCTCACGCGTAACAACAATGCTGGAAACGTTCCTATTGTTGCCAACAGTCACGTCCCGCAGCTCAAGATCAACCTCATACCGGAGATACGTCTGATCAGCAGTAATCGACTTGCCGAAGGAATCCTCAAATTCCTTCTCCGTAATCATCTCCGCAGCAAACGACATCTTGCCACCCGGCGCGAAAATATCGCGCACGTCGCCCCCATTGCCCCGGATCTTGATGGCAGCCTCATTCAACGTCTGCGACCCAGTGAGCGCTAGGAACTGGAGAGCGTCGAAAAGATTAGATTTACCAATAGCATTCGCCCCGGCGACACAGGTGTATGGGCCGAGGTCGATAGCTAGGTTGCGCAGGTTCTTAAACCCATCAACTTCAAAGCGGGTAAGCATACCGAAATACTAACCCACGCCTAGCTAGTCAAACTCTCTAAGAACCTGAACCGTCAGGTTCTTTTACTGCTAGGGCAGATTAAGGAATACGGCATCGGGGCGATTGCGGAATCGGGGGGGACGCGGGCGTCGGAAAGTGAGTGGGAAATGCGAAGCCTTCCTCGTCGGTAGTGCGGGAGCGTGGCGAGCGCAGTCGCGTGCTCAATAAAACATAAACCTTTCTCAATTTAGGCTATACTTTACACACTTTCTTCACAGCTGACTCTGTGTTGAGTTTAACCATGTGAACCGCCAGGTTCCCCGACAGTAAAGGACACCACATGAAGCGAATCGTTGCTTCCATAACCGCAGTAGCCATGCTGGCTACCACCGCCACACCGGCAAACGCCGCCAACGCTAAGTACCAGAACGGTACCTGCGCGTTCACCCTGTTCGACGACGAGCTTCCCAGCCTCAAAGCAAGCACCATCGCACCCAAGAAAGCACTTTCGGAGGCCGGGTTGCGCGAGGCATTCGCGCTGGTAACGCCGCAAGAAGCATCGGACAAGCTGACACTCCTCGATCAGGAGGTCGCCGCACTCACCAAGCAGCGCTCAGAACTACTCGACGCCACCACCAACGGCACAGCCGACGAACAACAACTTAAACAGCTCAACTCCCAGCTCAAGTTCCTTCGCGCTTTCGAGCCTGCCCTGAAAGCCTGCTCTCAGCGCGAGGACTACAAGGGGAGAGTAGTCCGAAGCCCACGTCCAAAGCAGACTGGACCAAAGCAGACCGGGTCAATCGGCAACAGCGAAGGAAGTAGCATTAAAGATGTGAGCCCAGCAGAGATGCGCGATTGGCTCAGCGTCGCTGGCCCACTCGCCGGGATCTTCCTCGCAGTAGCGCTCGGCGCGGCCGCACTCGTGACCGTGGTATTCCCAGAAATGGCACCGAAGCTGCCGTTCTAGGCGCACCTATTTCGGGGGTATTTAGGGAGCAACTCCAAACATTTATCGAAAAACTATTTCCCGAATAGTGGGGATTCAATATATTTTCGAGCTAGGTAGTTCACCTAAAGCCCCTTAATTCTTACCCCTGAAAAGAGGTTCAACATGAAGAAGATCATCACCGCCGCAGTTGCTTCGGCAGTCATCGCTGGTGGCCTGGCCGCTCCAGCACAGGCAGCTGACAACCAGCCACAGGAGACCAAGTGCAAGATCACCTACCCGGTTGCCAAGGAAGGCGACAAGGCCGAAACGAAGGAATTCACCAAGGCTGAGGCTGACGCACAGCTGAAGAAGGACATCGAGGCTTCGGCCAAACTGGTCAAGGAGCGCGCTGAGGTCGAGGTACAGCTCAAGGACAAGAAGATCAAGCAGGAAGACGCCGACAAGAAGTTCAAGGAGATCGACGCAAAGCTCGCCACCCTGAACGCCACCGCCCCAGCACTTCGCGCTTGCGCAGCTGGCAAGAACCTCTCCCCATCCAGCTCCAAGATCGAGTCCACCCTCAGCTCCATTGACGGCAAGCTGAACAACTACGGCATCGGTGCCGTAGCTGGTGGCTCCGTTCTCGCGCTGATCGCCCTGATCGCAGTGGCCCTGCCACAGGTTGCACCGATGCTGCCACCAGCAGTGCGCGACGCGCTTCCTTTCTAAGAAGCATCTCACCGATAGATGTGGGCGACCCATGTGGGTCGCCCATTTTTTATGCGCTTGGGCTAGAAGCCTAGGGGGCGCGCACCAGATTCCTGGTTTCTGACAGGCGGGTTTGGAAAAGACCAGGTCAGTTAGGGCGCGGGAGGGAATGTGGCGTCCCATCGGGGGTGCCAGTGCCAAAGGACGCAATTCCTGGTGGGGGTGAGGGTAAAAGCCCAGGTCGTGAAAAGGGGTTGCGTCCTTTGGCACTGGGGTGAGGGGGAGCGCACCAAATTCCCCCTCGTGGAGTTGGCGACCTGGGGAAACGCCGAGGGGGTCTGGCGGAAAACGGGAATGTGGTGTCTGGGCAGGGGAGGTGCGCACCAAATTCCTGGTTTTTCGGCGGCCAGGTTTGGAAAAGCCTAGGTCGGCGGGGGTACGGGAGGGAATGTGGTGCGCGCGACAGGGGAGTGAGTGCCAAAGGACGCAATTCCTCGTGTGGGTGAGGACAAAAGCCCAGGTCGGCTGCGAACCGGAAGGGAATTAGGCGCGCAGTTCAGGCAGTGGGGGTGAACTTTCGGGCGAAAAGCGCGCAAAAACTATACAAAGTGTGGGCCAGGCCACTAACGTGCCAGATATGACACAACGCACATTCACTGCCCAGAGTGGGTCGGGCAATAGCTCCAGTGAAGCCATGATTGACCTAGCGGGTGTACAGAAGCACTTCGGCGACTACCACGCGCTCCGAGACATCAACCTTACTGTGCTGAAAGGCCAGGTAGTGGTGGTGCTCGGGCCGTCGGGGTCGGGGAAGTCGACGCTGTGCCGCACGATCAACAGGCTCGAAACGATTGACGAAGGCACCATCACCATCGACGGGGTTCCGCTGCCAGAGGAGGGCAAGGCCCTTGCGAATTTGCGGGCGGACGTCGGGATGGTGTTCCAGTCCTTCAACCTGTTCCCGCACCTGACCATCAAGGACAACGTGACGCTTGGTCCGTTGAAGGTGCGGAAGCAGGGGAAGGGGGACGTCGAGAAGCGGGCGATTGAGCTGCTGGACCGCGTGGGCATCGCGAATCAGGCGGACAAGTACCCGGCGCAACTGTCGGGTGGGCAGCAGCAGCGCGTCGCGATTGCGCGGGCGCTCGCCATGTCACCCAAAGTCATGCTTTTCGACGAGCCCACCTCCGCCCTCGACCCCGAAATGGTCAATGAAGTGCTTGATGTCATGGCCAACCTCGCCAACGAGGGGATGACGATGCTCGTGGTCACACACGAAATGGGCTTCGCCCGGCGCGTCGCCGACCGCATCATCTTCATGGCAGACGGCGCGATCATCGAAGACGCCACACCCGAAGAGTTCTTCACCAACCCGAAAACCGACAGGGCGAAAGACTTCCTGGCCAAAATCCTGGCCCACTAACCGAAAGGACAACACCATGAACATCCGTTACGCCGCACTCACCGCCGCGCTCTCCGCTGCTGCCGCAACCCTCGTCGCCTGTGGCGGCGGTGCCGGCGAAGGCACCGACCTCCTCGGCCAGATCGAATCCGGCCAGGTCACCCTGGGCACCAAGTATGACCAGCCGGGCCTCGGCCTGCGCAACCCGGACGGCACCATGTCCGGCCTCGACGTCGACGTGGCGACGTACGTGGTCAACCACATCGCGAAGGCGAACGGCTGGGCAGAACCGACCATCACCTGGCGCGAAAGCCCATCCGCACAGCGCGAAACCCTCATCCAGAACGGCGAGGTAGGCGCCATCGCGGCGACCTACTCCATCAACAAGGGCCGCTCCGAGTCCGTCAACTTCGGCGGGCCGTACCTGGTCACGCACCAGGCGCTCCTGGTCAGCAACGACAACACCGACATCAAGGGCCTCGAAGACCTCGACGGCAAGATCCTCTGCTCCGTCACCGGCTCCACCCCAGCCCAGAAGGTCAAGGACGCCCTGCCAGGCGTGCAACTCCAGGAGTACGACACCTACTCCTCCTGCGTTGAAGCACTCCGCCAAGGCAACATCGACGCCATGACCACCGACGCCACCATCCTGCTCGGCTACTCCGCCCAAACCCCAGGCGACTTCAAGGTCGTCGAAATGACCAAGGACGGCAAGCCATTCACCGACGAGTACTACGGCATCGGCCTGGCAAAGGGCGACACCGCAGGCACCGACGCCATCAACAACGCGCTCAAGGAACTGCAAACGTCCGGGGAGTTCGACGCCCTCGTCGATAAGAACCTTGGCGGCGACGACGCAGTCGACGCCGGCACCCCTGGCGACCTCTCCTTCATCGAACAGTAAGACCCCCTAAGGCAGGAACATCATGTCCACACTCTGGTCCGACCTGGGCCCGCAGCTCTGGGCAGCCTTCTGGCTGACCATCAAGCTCACCATCTACTCCGCAATCGGCTCCATGATTGTGGGCACGATCCTCACCGCGATGCGAGTCGCACCCATCCCCGTGCTGCGCGCGATGTCGACGTTCTACATCAACGTCGTGCGCAACACACCGCTGACCCTCATCATCATCTTCTGCTCCTTCGGGCTCTACCAAAACCTCGGCATCACGCTTGCCGATAGAGAGTCCGCGACCTTCCTGGTAGACAACAACTTCCGCCTCGCCGTACTCGGGTTCATCATTTACACCTCGGCATTCGTCGCGGAATCGCTGCGCTCCGGCATCAACACCGTCCACTTCGGGCAAGCCGAAGCCGCCCGATCCCTCGGCCTCAGCTTCGGCCAAACATTCAGCAACATCATCTTCCCCCAAGCCGTCCGCGCAGCCATCGTGCCACTCGGCAACACACTCATCGCACTGACCAAAAACACCACCATCGCATCCGCAATCGGTGTCGCCGAAGCATCCCTCCTGATGAAATCCACCATCGAAAACCACGCCAACATGCTCTTCCCCATCTTCGGGATCTTCGCACTCGGCTTCATCATCCTCACCCTGCCAACAGGCCTCGCCCTTGGCGCCCTCTCCGAACGCATGGCGGTGAAAAAATAATGAGCGTCCGCGCAACAGTACTTTACGACGTCCCCGGCCCCAACGGCCGCCGCACCAACCGCATCCTCACCGGCATCAGCCTCGCCGTCTGCCTCGCAATTGCCGCATGGGTCTTCTGGAAACTGCAGGCCAACGGGCAACTCGCCGCCGCGAAATGGACCCCGTTCCTCAACTCCCAAACCTGGACCACCTACATCCTCCCCGGCCTCATCGGCACCCTCAAAGCCGCGGTGGCATCCATCCTGCTCGCGCTGGCCGTCGGCATCCTCCTCGGCCTCGGCAGGCTCTCCCGCAACCGTGTTGTTCGTTGGGTATGTGGCGTCATCGTCGAGATCTTCCGAGCCATCCCAGTGCTCCTCCTCATGATCTTCGCCTACCAACTCTTCGCCATCTACCACCTCGCCCCACCAAAGCACCTGGCGTTCGCCGCCGTCGTCTTCGGACTCACCATGTACAACGGATCCGTCATCGCCGAAATCCTCCGCTCCGGCATCAAGAGCCTCCCCAAAGGCCAAACCGAAGCCGCCGAAGCACTCGGCCTGACCTACCCGCAAACCATGCGGACCATCCTGCTACCCCAAGCCATCGCAGCCATGCTGCCAGCCCTGATCGCCCAAATGATCATCGCGCTCAAGGACTCCGCACTCGGCTACCAAATCGGCTACGTCGAAGTGGTCCGCTCCGGCATCCAAAGCGCATCCGCCAACCAGAACTTCCTCGCCTCGCTGGCCGTCGTGGCCATCATCATGATCCTCATCAACTGGGGACTCACCGTCCTCGCCCAACGAGTCGAACGCCAACTGCGCGCCGGCCGCGCCCGCCGCAACATCTTCGCCAAGGTGCCCGAACTCGCTGACCAGGGGTTGGACACCAAGGACAACGTCAACGTCGACTGGCACGACCCCGACTACGTGGAAATCCGGAACCCGGACGAATAGAGGGTTGGTTTTTGGGGGTGCGCGCACCAAATTCCCGGTTTTTGACGGGCGCGTTTTGAAAAGCCCAGGTCGCTGGGGGCTGGTGAGGGAATGTGGTGTCGCGTCAGAGAATGCGAGTGACAAAGGACGCAATTCTTGCTGGGGGAGGGGGTAAAAGCCCAGGTCGCGAAAATGGGGTTGCGTGCTTTGGCACTGAGGCGAGGGGGAGTGCACCAAATTCCCACACTCAGAGTTGGCGACCTGGGGAAACGCCGAAGGCTTTTCTGGAATCAAGGAATGTGGTGTACGCGAGGATCGGCAATGCACCAAATTCCTGGATTCTGGCAGCCGGGTTTGAAAAAGCCCAGGTCGCTGGGGGCTGGCGAGGGAATGTGGTGCGCGCCTAGGCCAGGAGAGCGTCAACCAGGTCGAGGGCGCCCTCGACGGAAAACTCCTCGGGGCGGTTCGCTTTGTGGGTGGAGTAGGCGTCGATAATGTGGCGCCACCTGCGAGGAATCCCCTCCTCCCCGTACACCGCGCCCAAGAACGCGCCGGCGATCGCGGCGTTTGTGTCCGTGTCGCCGCCCATCCCGACAATCGCGACGAGGTCCTCCTCGAAGGAGGCACCGTTCGCGACGAAATAGCACACAATATTCCAGGCGAACTGCACGTACCCCATGCGATGGCTATAAACATCCACGGGAAGGTACTGCATGAACTCCCTAATTGTCGACGCCTCATCCCCAGCCGCCGCGAACAGCGCCTCGCGAGGATCCTCGCCACTGATCGTGCGGGCGAGCGCCTCACAGTACACACCGTTGACGGCCACCGGGTACTCGTTGGGGTGAGTCAGGCGAGCGTCGGTACGGGCGTGATCGCCGGCGAGCTGCGGGTCGTGCGCGTAGGCAATGGCGATCGGGCTGACCCGCATCAACGCACCATTCGACTTGCTGGCCGCATTCGGCTCAAACGGCGGCCGAAGCGCAGCAGCACACGTATTACCGATATCCGGCGGGAACGACGACGCCCACCGCACATACGACTCGAACACGTCCCTTTCTTCGTACCCACCACAGCGCACCATGCTGCGGGCGAGCGCCAGCGCAAGCTCCGAATCATCAGTGGCCTGGCCCGGCACGACATTGAACGGGCCGCCACCAATGAGTTCGCGGACGCCGTCCGGGAATCGGGAGCGAATCTGCGCGGGGGAGGAGAACTCGACGATCGCGCCGAGGTTATCGCCGATGATCTGGCCGTACATGGCGCCGCGGGCCCGCGCGCGTAATGACTGATCCATGATGGGTTCCTTTCTTTGGTGGTTGTTGGGGGCCATTGGGGGTTGCAAGTATCAGGATACGAACGGGACCGACACGGCAGGAGTGTGAGGCGAAATTATGTTCGAGGTTGGGGTGCCAGTGCCAAAGGACGCAATTCCTGTTGGATGAGGGGGGTAAAAGCCCAGGTCGCGAAAAGGGGGTTGCGTCCTTTGGCACTGGGGTGAGGGGGAGTGCACCAAATTCCCTCTCGTGGTGTTGACGACCAGGGGAAACGCCGAGGCGCCCTCTCAAAAAACGGGAATGTGGTGTCTGGGCGGGGGATGTGCGCACCAGATTCCTGGTTTTTCGGCAGCCGGGTTTGGAAAAGCCCAGGTCGGCGGGGGACAGGGAGGGAATGTGGTGCGCGAGGGGCCTCAGCGGGCCCACCGAGGGACCTAATCCTCGGAGAAGCCCGCCTGGTTGAGCTCCCAGTAGGCGCCGCGACGGGCGAGGAGGGAGGCGTGATCGCCTTGCTCGACGATGTGCCCGTCCTGCATGACCAGGATGAGGTCGGCGTCGCGGATGGTGGAGAGGCGGTGGGCGATGACGAAGCTGGTGCGGTCGGCCTGGAGGGCGGCCATGGCGTGCTGCACCATCAGCTCGGTGCGGGTGTCCACGCTGGAGGTGGCTTCGTCGAGGATGAGCAGCGACGGCTTCGAGACGAAGGCGCGCGCGATCGTGATGAGTTGGCGTTCGCCGGCGGAGAGGGCGCCGCCGTCCTGGTCGATGACGGTGTGGTAGCCGTCGGGGAGGGTGTGCACGAAGCGGTCGACAAGGGTGGCTTTGGCGGCGGCGATGACGTCTTCGTCGGTGGCGTCGAGGCGGCCGTAGCGGATGTTTTCCAGGATGGTGCCTTCGAAGAGGGTGGCGTCCTGAAGCACCATGCCGACCTGGCTGCGCAAGTCCTGGCGCGACATCGACTGCGTATCGACGCCATCAAGGAGAATCTGGCCCGAGTCGATGTCGTAGAAGCGCATCAACAGGTTGACCAGGGTGGTTTTGCCGGCGCCGGTCGGCCCAACGATGGCGACCTTCTGGCCCGGCTGCACCTCCAGGTTGAGGTCCTGGATGAGGGGAGTGTCGGTGTAGGAGAAGTGGACGTCGATAAATTGGACGTGCCCGGAGGCGCGCTTCGGGCTGGTGTGTGACTCGCGGGGCTCCTCGGGGGCGTCGAGGAATTCGAAGACGCGCTCGGCGGACGCGACGCCGCTTTGCACCATCTGGGCCATGCCGCCGAGCTCCCCGAGCGGCTGGTTGAACTGGCGCGAGTACTGGATGAACGCCGTCGCCGCGCCGAGCGTCAGCGAGCCGTTCGCGACTTTCAGGCCGCCGAAAACCGCGATGAGGACGTAGGAAAGGTAGGAGATGAACTGCATGATCGGCATCATGAGCCCGGAGAGGAACTGCGCCGAGGCGGAGGCGGTGTAGAGGTCGTGGTTGCGGGCGTCGAAAAGTTCTTGGGAGGCGTCCTGGCGGCCGAAGAGCGTGATCACCTCGTGGCCGGAGAAAGACTCCTCGATGTGCCCGTTGAGCTGGCCCGTTGCGCGCCACTGCTGCTTGAAGTGCCGCTGCGACCGCTTGCCGATCACCCCAACCACCAGGCCCGTGAGCGGAATCGAGACGAGGGCGAGGAGGGTGAGCTGCCACGACACCGTAAACATCATCGCCATGATGCCCAACACCATCAGCACCGACTGCAACGCCTGCGACAGCGCCTGCTGCAACGTCTGCTGCACATTATCGACGTCGTTCGTGGTGCGCGACAGGATATCGCCGCGCTGGCCGCGGTCGAAGTAGCTCAACGGCACCCGGTTCAGCTTCGCCTCCACCTGGGCGCGCAGGCGGTAAATCTCGCGCATGACCATGCGGTTCAGCAGGAAACCCTGCAGCCACATCAGCAGGCTGGCGCCGACGTAGAGCGCCAACACCGCCAGGATCAGCTGGCCGAGACGCGAGAAATCGACGCCCACACCAGGGGTCAGATCCATCCCCGAAAGCATGTCCGCGAACGTGTCCTGGCCGCCCGCGCGCAAACCCTCAATCACCTGCTCCTGGGTGGCGCCGGCGGGCAGGTGGGCGCCGATCGCGCCCGAAAAGATGACGTCCATCGCGTGGCCCATCACGCGCGGGGCGTACACATTCAGCCCGACCGACACGCACACCAGCGCCACCACCAGGGCAAACATCGCCTTGTGCGGGGCCAGCAGACCGACCAGCCGCTTCGCGGACGGCCAGAAGTTCTTCGCGGAGCGCGGGGCGCCGCCGAAGTGGCCGTCCATGGAGCCCTCGAGCTTCTGGATTTCCTCGTCGGTCAGTTCGACGTGGTCTTTAGCTTGGTTGTTAGCCATTATTTTGCCTCCACCGTCTGCTGGGAACGGACAATTTCCTGATACGTCGGCGAAGTTTGCAGCAGCTCATCGTGGGTGCCGCGGGCCACGATGCGGCCGGCGTCGAGAACCAGGATCTGGTCCGCGTTCTGGATCGAGCTGACACGCTGCGCCACCACGATCACCGTCGCGTCAGCCACGTGCTCGGCCAGCGCTGCGCGCAGCCGCGCGTCCGTGGTCATGTCGAGGGCGGAGAAAGAGTCGTCGAAGAGGAGGACGCCGCGCCGCTCCACAATCGCGCGCGCAATGCACAGGCGCTGGCGCTGCCCGCCGGACACGTTCGTGCCGCCCTGGGAAATCGGCATCTCGAGGTCATCCACGAAGGTGGCCTGCGCGATCTCGAGCGCCCGCCACAGCTGCTCATCCGTCGCATCCGGGCTGGCCACACGCAAATTCGACGCCACCGTCCCCGAGAACAAATACGGCTTCTGCGGCACCATCGCCACCGCGCCCACCAGCTGTGCACGGCGTAACGACGCCACATCCCGACCACCAACCAGCACCCGACCGCCCGTCGGCGCGTAGAGACGCGGAATCAACCCCAACAACGTCGACTTGCCCGAACCCGTCGAACCGATAATCGCGGTTGTTTCGCCAGGGTTGGCTTGGAAGGAAATGCCGTCCAGCACCGGCTCCTCCGCGCCCGGGTACGTGAAGGTCACGTCCTCGAAGGTGACGGTGCTGTTTGTCGGGGCGGCTGCGCTGGCCGGTGGCTCGATCAGCGACGGCTCGTGCTTCAACACCTCCGTGATACGGGTGGCGCACACCAGGGCGCGCGGCAGCATCATCGCCATGAACGCGCCCATCATCACCGCGGCGAGGATTTGTAGGAGGTACTGCAAGAACGCCGTCAACGACCCGACCTGCACCTCACCCGCGTCCACACGGTGGCCGCCGAACCAGAGGACCGCCGCCGTCGCCAGGTTCAGGATCAGCATGATCACCGGGAACATCATCACAAACAAATTGCCGATCCTCAGACTCAACCGCGTGAGGTCGGCGTTGGCGGCGTCGAAACGCTCGGACTCGAACTCCTCCCGCGTAAACGCACGCACCACGCGCACGCCCGCGATCTGCTCGCGCAGCACGCCATTAATACGGTCAATCTTCGACTGCATCGAGCGGAACAACGGTAGGAGGAGACCGATCAGCGCCGCCACGACCACCGCCAACACAACGACAGAAACCGCGACCAGCCAGCTCATCCCCGGATCCTCCCGAACCGCCATGACCACGCCGCCGACCATCATGATCGGCACCGCCACCATAAAGTTCAAGAACATCAAGAACACCTGCTGGACCTGCTGCACGTCATTCGTCCCGCGCGTAATCAGCGTCGCCGAACCGAAGTGCGACATGTCCTCCGCCGAGAACCGCGACACCCGACCGAACACCTCCTCGCGGATATCACGACCTGTGCCCATCGAGGCCCTCGACCCGAACCACACCGCCGCACACGCCGCGATCACCTGCACAAACGCCACTGCCAGCATCACGCCGCCGGTGCGCCAGATGAAGGAGACGTCGCCTTGGGAGACGCCTTCGTCGATAATTTTTGCATTCAAGCTGGGCAGGTAGAGCGTCGCCGCAGTCGTGATTGCCTGCAGCAACACCACCGCGAGCATCGCGCCGCGGTACGGGCGCGCGTGCCTGCTGAGGAGCCTTAGAAGGTCCATGAACGGTCCTTTTCTGATTGTGGACGTGGAAAGTTTGATTGTAGGCGTCATTTTTTGGGGGGACAGGTAGTGATGATGAGTTTGCTCGAGGTTTTGTGAACAGAATTGCGTTTTTGCTTGCGCCCCACTTTTCGCTTTCCGACGCCCACTTCGCCCCCACCGCGCCAACCGGGTACCATGGAACGCGGTCAGTCACCATTGCCTGTCACATTGCTAGTCTCTCTAGCCTCTGATGACAGCAACAGCGTGACGACCTCCTTTCGGGTCTGGTGGGGCCCGAACCTAAAGGGCCTGGTGGGGCCCATGGTAGGGCAGCCCGCGCGGTACTACGGTACGGCGCGGGCTGTTTTGGTTGGGGGTGGGTGGTGTTGGGCTTGAGGTTAGCGGGTTTTGATGGCTTTTGGCTTTTGAAGGCTTCTCCCGGTCTGGCTGTCTGGCTGTCTGACCCACCCCGCCGCTCCAGAATTGTTCCCCGGACCTACGGGTCTTGGGAACTTTCTTCGTAGACAGGCGTCGTGACCTGGAGAAACGTAGGTACTGGTCGACGGGAGCGGGTCTGAAACGCAAAATGGTTCCCGAGCGCGGGAACTATTTTGCTGGTCGATGGTTAGTGTTGGATACGAAACGGATAGGCCGTATACTGGCGAGAGTGAAACGGGAAAACGCCCGTACAATACAGGTCACAGGCCCTCACTTTCGTGAGGGCCTGCCCTTTTTGTTGAGGTGGACGTGTCGTGACCGAAGGTATATCCGGATGGATCTATCTGGATCGGCCTACAACAAGTGAATTCGATCCAAGGAGAGGGCGTCGGTAGATCGTGGTTGATTAGGCAACCAAGCTCCCCTTCGATAAGACAATTCGCCCTGGATTTTCCCAGCGAATGGCGTGCTACGGCAGAAAGTGCATGGATTCTATAAACTGCCAAAAGACCGGACCACCGCACAAACGCAGGGAACACCCTTGAAAACGTATTGCGTCGAGACTCAACGAGCTCATCCCCGCAAGCACATGGAGCGTTAAAGACCTCGTCACAAAGCCTCAGAAAAGAACACACTATGTGGCTCTTTCCCACCCGCTCGGGGGCGCACGGCGCACCAGGCATCCCGATCCAAACAGTGTTGGGCTCATCCCCGCGAGCGCGGGGAGCACCGAGTGCGCCGTTATGCGGCCCGCGAAGGGTCGGGCTCATCCCCGCGAGCGCGGGGAGCACATCGGTGGTGCACCTACGAAAGCGTTATTGATGGGCTCATCCCCGCAGGCGTGGGGAGCACAGACCGTTACGGGCCACACGGTCGGTGCCCGCCGGCTCATCCCCGCAGGCGCGGGGAGCACGTGTTCGCACACCATGGCGCGCTAGGTGCGCCGGGCTCATCCCCGCAGGCGCGGGGAGCACCAGTTCACGCCCCGCGCCTTTCGCGTCCTGGCGGGCTCATCCCCGCAGGCGCGGGGAGCACTCATTCTTGCCGGAGAAGTTGAACGCGGCGGTGGGCTCATCCCCGCAGGCGTGGGGAGCACAGACCGTTACGGGCCACACGGTCGGTGCCCGCCGGCTCATCCCCGCAGGCGCGGGGAGCACAGCGCCCCGGAAGCGGCAACAGCCTTGTTCACGGGCTCATCCCCTCAGGCGCGGGGAGCACGAAATTCACCCGGTGGAATTCGACGAGGAGCTGGGCTCATCCCCGCAGGCGCGGGGAGCACCGCAAAAATCAATGGCCTCGAACCCCAATGAGGGGCTCATCCCCGCAGGCGCGGGGAGCACCAATCACGTCCCGTCACCTCCTTCATCTTCAGCGGCTCATCCCCGCAGGCGCGGGGAGCACGGGGCGTTGACGTTTGAGGCGTGGGCGCGTGAGGGCTCATCCCCGCAGGCGCGGGGAGCACCACCTCGCGCACGGCGGTATCGACGAGGCAGTGGGCTCATCCCCGCAGGCGCGGGGAGCACGCAATGGGTCGCCTGATTCGGGCGGGGGAGCCGGGCTCATCCCCGCAGGCGCGGGGAACACCCGTCACGATTACGCGCATGCCTTTGGCCAGTGGGCTCATCCCCGCAGGCGCGGGGAACACAGCTTCGCCTTATCAAACTCGGTTCCCAGCTGAGGCTCATCCCCGCAGGCGCGGGGAACACAGACCTCGCCGTCCGTGAGGTGGCGGGTTGGGGGGCTCATCCCCGCAGGCGCGGGGAACACGGAATCCGGCCACCTAAGCCCCTGGAGGTGAGAGGCTCATCCCCGCAGGCGCGGGGAACACGACCAGATTTACAAGGCGGCATCGCAGGGCAAGGGCTCATCCCCGCAGGCGCGGGGAACACTTTTGTTGTCTCAGGACGCTACAGCGCGACTGCGGCTCATCCCCGCAGGCGCGGGGAACACTGGACCCGCGCACATTCATTACGTCCCCGCTGGGGCTCATCCCCGCAGGCGCGGGGAACACATCGACCCCCTAACCGACCCCTCACCGTAGGGGGGCTCATCCCCGCAGGCGCGGGGAACACCGGCCTGGTTCTGGGTCGGTTGCTGAGGCGTCGGGCTCATCCCCGCAGGCGCGGGGAACACAGCTTCTCGACATGCTCCGCCACCCGCGTATCCGGCTCATCCCCGCAGGCGCGGGGAACACGGCTTCGAGATGCGCTGTGTGTGAGGCGCAAGGGGCTCATCCCCGCAGGCGCGGGGAACACGGCTTCGAGATGCGCTGTGTGTGAGGCGCAAGGGGCTCATCCCCGCAGGCGCGGGGAACACGCTTGCTCGAAGTCAAACCACAGCTCACGGGCCGGCTCATCCCCGCAGGCGCGGGGAACACAGCAATCCGGCCTGGTTTCGTCACCCTGAGCTGGGCTCATCCCCGCAGGCGCGGGGAACACCCAACCGGTCATAATTGCTGCTCATGCGGTCACGGCTCATCCCCGCAGGCGCGGGGAACACTTTACTGATGGCTAGGCGAAAACTGATTGGGGGGCTCATCCCCGCAGGCGCGGGGAACACTCGCGGGTGGTGTGCCCCGGCTCTTCATTGGACGGCTCATCCCCGCAGGCGCGGGGAACACGGTCAGGGGCAACATTTTCACGAGATGAAACAGGGCTCATCCCCGCAGGCGCGGGGAACACCATCTTTAGAACCGGCTACGCGCGCGTCAATCGGGCTCATCCCCGCAGGCGCGGGGAACACGATACGACTGTGGTAGCCTCATTGTTGGTCGTGGGCTCATCCCCGCAGGCGCGGGGAACACTTTGTGCGGTCCCCACGTGAAATGAGGTTGTCGGGCTCATCCCCGCAGGCGCGGGGAACACTGCATCTCGAAGCCGATAGCCACGGCGTTCGCGGGCTCATCCCCGCAGGCGCGGGGAACACTGTGTTGAGGTGCCGGGACGTCGGCGTGCGTGGGGCTCATCCCCGCAGGCGCGGGGAACACCACGCGGGCGACACCATCACGCACACGGGCCGGGGCTCATCCCCGCAGGCGCGGGGAACACTTTGTGCGGTCCCCACGTGAAATGAGGTTGTCGGGCTCATCCCCGCAGGCGCGGGGAACACTGCATCTCGAAGCCGATAGCCACGGCGTTCGCGGGCTCATCCCCGCAGGCGCGGGGAACACTGTGTTGAGGTGCCGGGACGTCGGCGTGCGTGGGGCTCATCCCCGCAGGCGCGGGGAACACCACGCGGGCGACACCATCACGCACACGGGCCGGGGCTCATCCCCGCAGGCGCGGGGAACACTGGAAACCACCCATGGCCGGTGGCGCATGGAGGGGCTCATCCCCGCAGGCGCGGGGAACACCCGGCGACCTTCGCGACGCGCTGCGTCGAGCCCGGCTCATCCCCGCAGGCGCGGGGAACACCAATTTTTGGCACTGTGTCAAGTTTGCTTACCGGGCTCATCCCCGCAGGCGCGGGGAACACACGCCCTCTACTCCCCCGGCGCGTATGGGGCTGGGCTCATCCCCGCAGGCGCGGGGAACACTTTGCGGGTGACGCGCTTAGCGGGCGCGCCGGGGGCTCATCCCCGCAGGCGCGGGGAACACCTCCAGGTTCGAATCCTGGGCGGGGCACGAGGGGGCTCATCCCCGCAGGCGCGGGGAACACATGTCATCGTCGTCCAGGGTGAACGTGTCACGGGGCTCATCCCCGCAGGCGCGGGGAACACTGCTAGTGCTGGTGGCATCAGCCGAGTTCGAGGGGCTCATCCCCGCAGGCGCGGGGAACACTCAGACATGTCCTTCCACCTAATCGGCCCATACGGCTCATCCCCGCAGGCGCGGGGAACACTCAGCGTCAAACGTGACCTCGTGGATTTCCGGGGGCTCATCCCCGCAGGCGCGGGGAACACTCGCACTGGCCACCAGACCAGGCGCACGCACTGGGCTCATCCCCGCAGGCGCGGGGAACACTGTCGGCGGGAGGGTCTACTTCGAGATTCCGAGGGCTCATCCCCGCAGGCGCGGGGAACACGGATGCGCGGGCAGCGTAAAATTGAGGATTTTGGGCTCATCCCCGCAGGCGCGGGGAACACTAGATTCGGCGTAGGAGTGCAGTGCTGGGCATGGGCTCATCCCCGCAGGCGCGGGGAACACCTTTCGGTGTTGCTCTTTGCCTTACACCAATTAGGCTCATCCCCGCAGGCGCGGGGAACACTCGATTTCAGCGTTTGACGTGGAGATATGAATCGGCTCATCCCCGCAGGCGCGGGGAACACATTTGCGCTCCTTACTGGGCGTCGTTGAGCCAGGGCTCATCCCCGCAGGCGCGGGGAACACATGACTTCTGCTGCTACAAGCGCTTCCAAAACGGGCTCATCCCCGCAGGCGCGGGGAACACATGTCATCGTCGTCCAGGGTGAACGTGTCACGGGGCTCATCCCCGCAGGCGCGGGGAACACTTGGAGCATCTAATCGCGCAGAATGATGTGCTGGGCTCATCCCCGCAGGCGCGGGGAACACTCAGGGTGACCTTTTTCAGGGCCAAGTTAATGGGCTCATCCCCGCAGGCGCGGGGAACACTTCGTAGCCACAGACTTTGCACATGGTCATGGGGGCTCATCCCCGCAGGCGCGGGGAACACACGCCAAACGGTCAAGTTTGCTGCCTAGCGGAGGGCTCATCCCCGCAGGCGCGGGGAACACAGCGTCTGAGTCTCCCGAAAACGGCCAGCCAACGGCTCATCCCCGCAGGCGCGGGGAACACACTTGCTGAGCTGCAAGTTTTGGAGCCTGTACCGCATTCTACATACGACTTGCGATCGGAACATAACCCCGCCGACGCAGGGAGAATCTAAAGCCTCGATCCAATCAAGGCTCATCCCTGCCGAAGCGGGGATACTTAGAATTTAGTGCCTGAATCTGCCGTGCTCAAAAGAGTTAAGTATTTTTTCGTTAACTGATTAGAGCGGGTTCCGGGTTGCATTGGTATGAAACACTTGCTATAACTTGAAGCAACATCGACAAAAGGATTAAAACATGAGGCCCGGACACGAACTGCCAGAAAGCACGCTCGAGACAGCTCAGCTGTTCGAAAAGTGGGTCTCGAAACGCTCCCCGCAGGCGCAGTCTCTTTGGGCCAAGTCCGGCGATGAGACTGGCCATCTTTCAGTTCCCCAGCATCTAGTAGATGCAGCCTGTGCCGCAGCTGCGGTGTTCGACGTATGGGTCGCCGATAACATCAAACGCGAGATCGCGGGGCATCTAGCAATCACCGTCGAGGAGCTCCGCACTTTTTATATTTGGCTCGCTGGCACTCACGACGCGGGGAAGATTACCCGCTCTTTCCAGACCCAGCTTCAGGATCGAGCCGGGTACGAGCATATCATCAATGCCATTGTCGATACTGGCCTTGACCTCGAAAAAGATGAACTTCTGAAGATGCCGCACGGCAGGAGTTCGGGAGTCATCCTGAGGCGCTGGCTGGAAACACAAGGCATGCCGCGAACGATGGCTACTTGGGTTGGGTCGACAGGGGACGCGCACCACGGAGTCGCGTCGACAGGCGACGAGAAGACAGCCGTTGAAAACGAATTCAGCAAGTACCCAGCGGCATGGCTAGGCGTTCAAGACGAAATTGTCAGCGCAATGACGACGACGCTGCACGCGCAACCGGTCCTAGACAAAATCGGAAAGATCGAGGACCCCGAGGCGGGGGTTGCGCAGTTCCTGACTGGCTTGGTGGTCATTGCGGACTGGATAGCGTCGAATGCTGAGGCGTTTCCGATGGTCGTCGATAAAGGACAGGTCGAGAGGCTGCGGTCGGGGATGGCGCAGACCGACCTCACGGCTCCATGGCACCCAGTTAAACCGATCAGCGACATCGACGAGCTGTATCGAGCATCATTTGCCTGGCCTCAACACTTCAATGCGCGCAACGTGCAACGCGCACTCGCTGAAGCTGCCCGGCGCGCAACCCGGCCCACGCTGTTCATCCTTGAGGCGGAGACTGGCGTCGGTAAGACTGAGGCGGCGCTTGCCGCAGCACACATCATCGCTGATCAGACTGGTGCACAGGGCATCTATTTTGCGGCCCCCACTATGGCCACTGCGAACGGGCTACTGGAGCGAACCATCGACTGGGCGCGCAACACCTCGGACGTTGGCACTGTCACGTCGCTGTACCTCGCACACTCCAAAAACCAGCTCTCACGGGCAGCAATGAGTCTGCCGCGCGGAATCGCCGAAGACGAAACGTCAAACCACGGTGATGTGATCGCGAGCAGCTGGATGCGAGGGAGACGTCGCGGCCTCCTCTCAAACATTGTCGTTGGCACTATTGACCAAGTCTTAATGATGTCGCTTATGCAACGCTTTTCGATGCTGCGTCACGCCGCGCTAGCTGGAAAGGTCATCATTTTCGACGAGGTTCATGCCTATGACGCGTACACTTCCGAATACCTCGAAACCACACTTGAGTGGCTTGCTTACTACGGCGCGAGCGTCATTATGATGTCTGCGACGTTGCCAGCCCAGCGACGGGCCTCGCTCGTCGAAGCGTACACCGGGGTGGCTCCCGAGGAAGCACCACACGGCTACCCGCTGATTACGGTCGCCGATGAGTCTGCAACGACGTACATCACGCCACCCCCAAATCCAACCAACATGGTGGCCACCATCGAGCACATCGACGACTCACTCGACACTCTTCGAGGCACGCTCGACAACCTGCTTATCGACGGCGGCTGCGCCCTTATCATCTGCAACACCATTGCCCGCGCCCAAGATGCGTACCGGGAGCTCAAAACCCAGTACGCGGATGACATCGAACTGCACCACGCCGGCTTCATCGCCTGGGAACGATTGCAAAAGGAAGACGCACTCCGGGAACAACTCGGCCCGCACGCGCGGCGCGGCGCAGGTCGCCCATACCGCAAAGTTGTTGTTGCAACCCAGGTCGCCGAGCAGAGTCTGGATATCGACGCCGACGTACTGATCACCGACATCGCGCCGATGGACCTGGTAGTACAACGCGCTGGCCGACTACAGCGTCACAGCCGCCCGGTCGATGACCGTCCACCTCAACTACAGGATCCGAAGATCTTTATTCGCGGCGTGCTCTCGCCCCTGCCGACTCCTGAATTCGACGGTGGTGCGATGGCTATTTACGACCCTCAGATTCTTCTTTCCACGCTGCTCCACCTACCCACTACGTTCCGTCGACCGGACGACATTGAAGCGCTCGTTCAATCGACGTATGACCTGGACACGACCGTAGTGCCCGACGAGATGCAGCAAATCTGGGATGAAGCCGCCGGAGTAAGCCAATTAAGGCAGCACAACGCGCGAAAACGCTCAACGTCGTTCCGGACTCCATCCCCGTTTCATGCTGAGACTCTCATTGAATTCTTCGAAAACAAAGGTGCAGCGCTGAACCTGGACAGGGAAGAAGCCGGTGCTGCGCAGGTTCGCGACGCGGAGCCCACCGTCGAAGTGATCCCGATTATCGAGACTGACTACGGGTACCGGCTATGGGGCGTCGATAAGGAAGTACTTGCCGACGCCGAGCCTGACTATCAGACGGCATTCCAACTCGCATCAAGCACTGTGCGACTCCCGGCGCGCCTGACGCGATACGAGAGCGACTTCAACATCGTCATGGATGCGCTCGAGGAAAATACCCCTGTCACCTGGAGTAAGCACTACCTACTCAACGGCCAACTCGCACTTCCCCTCGACGAGGACGGCGAAACAAGGATCGGCCGATTCCTCGTTCGCTACAGCAGCGAGCTCGGAATCGAAGTCTCGTTCGAAAGGGGTGAGTAGTGGTGTCCCCTCCACCGCTACGCTGTAGTCATACGCACAACAATGAGAGAAAGGAGTGATGAACGTGACATTCAACCTCGTACATGAACCGTGGATCTGCACCACAACGGCTGACGGCGACAAAGTCCTCAGCTTGCAGCAAATTTTCGACGGCACCGAGCAGCCACTCAGCGTCGTCGGCGACTCACCGACGCAGGACTACGCGGTGCTCCGAGTGCTGCTTGCCATTTACTGGCGAGCGCACCACCATCACCTCAAGAGTTCAGTACCCACCGGCCGACGAAGCCGAGGTTTCCGCTGGGAGTCGTGGTTCCAGGAACAACGCAACCAGGCGAGACAGCACCAGCGCGATGACATCGTTCTTGCTTATCTGAAGGAATACGAACACCGCTTCAATCTGATCGACGATGAAGTGCCGTTCATGCAGGTAGCGAACCTGCATACCAGCAAGAATACGCATTCACCTATCTCGAGGATCCTCCCAGACGCTGAGGCAGATTTCTTTACGATGCGCACCGGCGCAGGGCGCGCCTCCATTTCGTTCCCGGAGGCAGCCAGGTGGCTGATCCACCAACACGCCTACGATTACTCTGGCATCAAATCTGGCGCTGCAGATGACCCGCGAGTCAAGGGTGGCAGAGGTTACCCGATCGGGACCGGGTGGGCTGGCATGACCGGCGGAACGGTCGTACGCGGCGACACACTGCAAGAAACACTGGTGCTCAATACAGTCAAGGAAGCAGTAGACCCGACGGCCACGGGAGACACACCGATCTGGGAACGCGATCCTGATACCGCCAAGCAACGCCTTTTCGATCCAAGTGCACCCAAGGAAGGCGTGATGCCGAACGGCCCTGCTGACTTGGCAACCTGGCAAACCCGACGCATCCGCCTCTTCCCAGAAGGGGACCGCGTCACGAGAGTGCTCGTCTGCAATGGTGACCGCATCCCAGACGCAGGAAAGAATGTTTTCGGCGACCCGATGACGCCATACCGGTACAGCCCGAATCAGAGTAAGAAAGACCTCACCGCGTACTACCCGAAGCCATACGATTCAGAGCGCACCGTGTGGAACTCGATCGATGCGCTCCTTGTCAGTGAAAATGACGCCGGGTTTGGCGGAAAGAACCTGGCCCCGATCAAACCCGCAACACTCGCAAATCTGGCGGAGATTGCCGACGTGACCAGGGAGCAAGAACTGCTCGACATCGCCATTGTCTCCATGGCTTACGGCCCTCAGAGTTCTTCTGTCGGCACCGTGATCAGCGGCGAAATCGGGCTGCCCCTCTATCTGCTGCAGAACAATGAGTATTCCACCACCGACCGGCAACGTGTCCGCGCGGCCGCCCAGGCGGTGCGCGATACAGCGGTTTGCCTCGGCTGGTTTGAAGGACAACTCGCGGTCGCGGCAGGCGGAGAGTACAGCTTCGGCACCAAGTCGGCGGACCGACTCTACGCCCTTCTCGAACCCGAGTTCATGACGTGGCTCCGGAATCTCAACATCGACGACGTAGCCTCCGAGTGCGTGCGCTGGCAGGAACTCGTCCGGGATAGCGCACTCGAGCTTGCAGCGGAACTCGTCCGAGGAGCAGGACCCAAAGCCATGATCGGCCGCCTCGATAGCACTGAAGACGGCAAAGGCCGTGTGATCAACGCCGGATCCATCCATAACCAGCTGCTTCGGAAGCTGCGCGACGCCCTTCCGCTGCTTGCCCAGCGAAACGCCGACCGCACATCACAACAGGGAGAAAACCATGACTAAACCCACCCTCCGCGCCGCAGTAGGGGCAACGGCGACGCGGCTACAGAACCACTACCTAGAGCAAGCCCATACCGCTCTAGGAGCTAGCGCCCGCGGATCGCTTGCCGACCTGCGCAAATATGCCTCAATAGGATTGGAGCATAACCCGCTCGCACTCCAAGACGTGCTCATGCTGCTGCAACCGGAACTCAGTGATCAAGAACTGGGAAAGTCTGACAAGCCCTCCCCAAGCGAGTACGCAGCGTTCTACGCACTCGCCCTGTTCGGGGTCCACATGCAAAGTGCACGCACACCGGCGCACAAGCAGGGAGATTCGTTCGCACTCGCATGTGGTCAGCTCTACAGAAAAACTGAGTCCAACTCAATAAAGCAGCGGTTCGACGCGATGCAGGTTGCTCTGGATTTCCCATCACGGATCACCCATCTACGTTCACTCGTCAGCCTGCTTCGCTCGCAAGACTTGCCGTTTGATTACGGGCAATTCGCCGGGGATCTCCGATCGCTCCAAAACCCAAAGTACCGGGACGGCGTTTTGCTGCGGTGGGGTAGAGACTTCGCCATCGGAACACTCCGGCCCTCTGCCCAGGCAGAAGCACAAGAACTCGACAACGCAATCCGCTAACTTCTACTTTTCGAAAGGACAATCATGTCTCTCATCATCGATATCCACGCACTTCAGACAGTCCCGCCTTCACTCATCAACCGCGACGATACCGGCGCCCCTAAGACAGCCGTGTTCGGCGGCGTCCCACGTCAGCGCGTCTCCTCCCAGTCCTGGAAGCGCGCAATCCGCAAGTACTTCGCCGAGCACTTCGATCCAGAATCCATCGGTGACCGCTCCAAGCGCCTTCCAGAAAAGATCGCGAAGCAGCTCGCCAAAGTTGCCGGCATCTCCGATGAAGACGCCATCAAGCGCACGGAGCAGCTCTTCAACGCTGTAAAGATCAAGACCGTCGTAGAGAAGCCAAAGAAGGGCGACGACACCGAACACAACCCATGGCCACAAACCACCTACCTGATCTTCCTCAGCCCACAGCAAATCGATCGCGCTGTCCGCGAGCTTGCTGAGCGCGACGGTCAGAAGTTCACTAAGGCCGAAGCGACTGCCATTTTGGATACCAACCACAGCGTGGACATGTCTATGTTCGGTCGAATGGTTGCTGACGACGCATCCTTCAATGTCGACGCAGCAGTCCAGGTAGCGCACGCCATCGGCGTGCACGCATCCGCGCCCGAATTCGACTTCTACACCGCCGTCGACGACCTTGCCGAAGAAGGCGAAGAAACTGGTGCAGGGATGCTCGGCACTGTACAGATGATGTCCTCCAGCCTCTACCGCTACGCCACCATCAACGTCGACGGCCTGAAGAAAAACCTCGAGTCCACCGATGCCACGATTAAGGCTGTCGAGCAGTTCATCGAGGCATTCGTCGCGTCCATGCCAACTGGCAAGATCAATACCTTTGCCAACCAGACTCTCCCCGAGCTCGTGTTTGTGACCGTCCGCGATACCCGCCCAGTCTCCCTCGTCACTGCTTTTGAAGACGCGGTGACTGCAACCGAGCAACTCGACCGTCGCCACGTAGCAGCAGCACGTCTTGCCGACGAGGCACGCGCAATTCAGGACACCTACGGCTTCGTCCCCACCAGCCAATACGTCCTCGGTCTCGGCGATATCGCCGCGCCATTCGACGGCCTCGCGGAGCGCGTAACACTGAAGGAGCTGGGCGAACGCGTCGCAGCCGACGTTGCCACCGCACTAGGTGATGACGCATGAGTTCCTCCCTACTCCTCCTACTGAAAGGGCCCCTACAGTCATGGGGTGATGAGTCTCGGCACAAAATACGTGCTACTGCGCTCACACCGACGAAATCGGGCATCATCGGACTCATCGCTGCAGCACAGGGGCGGCGTCGAACGGACCCAGTCGAAGACCTCACTCGCCTCCGGCTCGGAGTGCGCGTTGACCAGTCAGGCAGCCTACTGCGCGACTATCAGACGGCCCAGCCCTGGCTTACCGACCCGAACGCATCCGCGGAGCTCATCACCCGATACTTCCTCAGCGACGCTGCGTTCGTAGTAGCTGTCGAATCGGACGACCGTGCCCTGCTGGAGGGCATCGCGGAAGCACTACGCGCTCCCGCATTCCCACTCTTCATGGGCCGAAGGTCATGTCCGGTGCACCCAGGACTAGTGATCGGCATCGTCGACACCGACGCGGAAACTGCGCTGCGCGAGCATCCTACGTGGCATGCAACAGCACAGCACAAGCGTGAAGCGCCAAAACACGTCAACTTGGCGCTCTACCGGGATGCGGACGAGGAAGAACAAGGCGGAGTCCGGCGACAGGACGTGCCCATAAGCTTCGACCCGCAGCACCGACGCTACGGGTGGCGTGACGTTCTGCGCGTAGAGGACGTCGCTATCGATAATCCGGATGGAACTGAATCGCTGGTGGACAGTGACGTTTTCTTCGAAACGGTGATCAAGGCATGAGCAATACATTCACAAGGATCCTCATTAACCCCGCCCGACGCCAAGGCAGGCGACTGCTCACCGACTCCCAAGCGATGCACGCCGCCGTACGCAGTGCGTTCCCGCCGGATCTCGATGAGACTGCAGGGCGGGTGCTGTGGCGCGTCGATAGCCAAGAACACACCCACGTGCTCTACATCGTGGGGCCCGAAAAGCCGACCGCTGACTCCATCGTGGAACAAGCAGGGTGGGATACCCGGCCGGCGAAAATCGCCGACTACAGCCGCTTCCTCGACAGCATCATGAAAGGGCAGCGTTGGAAGTTCGAACTCGTTGCCAACCCAACGTATAGCGAGTTTCAGCAGGGTAAACGGGGCAAGATCAAGGCGCACGTTTCCCCGCGTCACCAGCTTGCTTGGCTGCGTAAAAAGTCACTCGCACATGGGTTTGCGCTGGCACCAGGGCTCGATGACGAGGTCAACGACGAAGAGCGCGCACACTGGGACGCGTTTGAAGCACCGGCAGTCATCCAAAGCTGGACCGACGTGTTCCACCGGAAGAAAGCCGACGGCACCAAAGGCAGGCCCGTACGGATCGCCAAGGCCCGTTTTTCCGGAGTCCTGGAAGTCACTGACGTCGAGGCTTTTCGACGCACCCTCACCCAAGGCATCGGACGTGGTCGCGGCTACGGCTGTGGCCTCCTGACGCTAGCCCCATCAAATAGGTGCTGAGATGCCAACACCTGACGAACTGCCGATCACTCGCCGTGCACTCGCGCGAATGAGTGATCGGCTGTCCTTCCTTTACGCGGAACGGTGCGTGGTCAACCGTGACGGCAACGCGTTGACGATCACCGACCAACGCGGCACCGCACACGTCCCCGCGACACAACTTGCGGTGCTCCTGCTCGGCCCCGGAACCCGGATCACCTACGCCGCGATGGCACTCCTCGGCGACGCAGGCACCAGCACAGTTTGGGTCGGCGAGCGCGGTGTCCGGTACTACGCCTCCGGCCGCCCACCCGCGAAGTCATCGCGGATGGCGCTGCTCCAAGCGGAAGTCGTAACGCACCAGCGCAAACGGCTTGACTGCGCCCGGAAAATGTACAGCCTCAGATTCCCGGGAGAGGACGTGTCCACTCTCACCATGGCGCAGCTGCGCGGCAGGGAAGGCTCCCGCATGAAACGTGTCTACGCCGCCGAAGCCGAACGAACCGGCGTGTACTGGGACCGACGAAGCTACGACCCGCACGACTTCGACTCCGGCACACCCATCAACCAAGCGCTCACTGCGGCAAGCGCAGCGCTCTACGGCATTGCTCACGCAGTCATTGCCGGGCTTGGGTTCGTTCCCGCACTCGGAGTTGTCCACACCGGAACAGACCGCGCGTTCGTCTACGACATCGCCGACCTGTACAAAGCCGAGATCGCCATCCCCGCCGCGTTCGACGCAGTAGCTGAAGCGAAAGGGAAACCGCATATCGAGGTGCGACGGAAGGTGCGCGACGCTGTCGTCGAAAAGCGACTGATGCAGCGCATGGTCAAAGACCTCCAATACGTCATGGACGTACCCGAAGAAGAACTCTACAGCGATGTCGAACTGATGCTGTGGAGCGAATTGGAAGTCATCTCTGCAGGCGTCAACTGGGCAGAGGAAGAGGCACTGCAATGATGGTGCTCATCGTCACCGCATGCCCGGCGGGCCTGCGCGGCGACCTGACAAAGTGGCTCATGGAACTCAGCCCAGGTGTCTTCGTGGGCACCCCATCAGCTCGCATCCGAGACCTACTCTGGGACCGCACCATCGAGCTCTGCAAAGACGGCAGGGCACTGCTCGTCTACAGCTCAAATAACGAGCAAGGCATGGAGTTCCGCGAGCACCGGCACGCCTGGAAACCGACAGACTTCGACGGCATTACGCTCATGATGCGCGAGAACGCGCGAGCACCAAAACGGCGCACCGGGTGGAGCAAGGCACGACGGCAGCGCATCGCATACGAGCGAGACAGGCGGACTTCGTCTTAGGTCGTGGCCACGGACGGGGAGATTGACATGCCTGGGTGGTCGAAAGGGTAGGCCTGAAATAGTTCCCGCGTCCGGGAACTATTTTGGGTTTGGGCCGATTCCGGTCGACCAACACTTACGTTTCCCCAGTTCGCGACGACTGTCCACGAAGAAAGGTCCCCGGTTTCAAAAAACGTTGGGAACTTTCTCGGCGGGCGACGGGTGGCGGGCGAGGCTAGGGGCGTCGAAAAATAATAAGCACTGAGGGAGCCGAACACGCCGTTTTTACGTCTAAACGGTATGAACACTCTCTACAACGGCATGACCATCGACCTCGACACGCCCCTGATCCACCAAAAACAGCGAACACCAAACCATGCATACCAGCAGGTCAGCGTGCGTCGCTACCTACAAAACGAACACTGCCTGCAACCATGGCAAGTCCAAAACAATGCGCGCTACCACCCCAAAAACGTCAGGTATCACGCCCCGGCAGCAGTCCGTGCAATCGCACACGCGGTAGAACAACCCGGCAGCATCATCGCCGGATTCTCGGCACTCGCGCTCTACGGCTTGCCCTATCTCGTCGAAGGCGCTGACACCACCCTGGTGACCACCTCCGGCCACACCAGCGTAGCCGGGGCCTGCCGTCCGACAATCCGCCGATCGCGGATCTCACTTGCAACATGGACCGTCACCCACCGAGGTGTATCACTGCAAGCGGTCACACCACTCACCGCCGTAATACAGGCACTTGTGCAGGTCAAACGTGGTGAGCACCTGTGGAGAACCGTCACTGTAGAGGGGCTGGCCCCCGAAGAGGTCAGAGGTATCCAACTAGTTGACTGTGTGCGACGTTTTTGGGGCATCACACCCAGCAGCATCGCCAAGGCAGCTAGGCACAAAATTGACGCCACATGGCTGCACAAGGTGCTACGACACAGCAGCGTATTGGCGGACTCACCAAAAGAAACTGAAATGCGCCTGCTGGTTGCCGCCCTGGCCAACCGGTACGGCTGCACGGTCGAAGAACAAGTGCCACTGAGGGTCGGTGACCAGCTTGTCACAGTGTTTGACCTTGCCATTCCCGAGTTGAAGATTGCCGTCATGTACGACGGCGCACATCACTCCGATTACCAACAGCGGAATAAGGACTCCTCCATCACCTTAAAGATGATTCGGCAAGGTTGGACACCGGCGCGGTGCTCGGCAGCCACAATGTTTGAGTGCCTCACCTTGATCGAAGAGCTGATGCAGGAAGGCCGGGTTCGTGTGCAGACCAGAAAAGTTCCCAACGGATTTTGAATAACGGGAACTTTCTTCGTGGACATGCGTCGCCACCTGCGGAAACACGAGTGCCGGTCGACGGGAACGGGCCTGAAAGCCGAAATCGTTCCCGGGCGCGGGAACTTTTTCGGAGGGGCAAGGCGGGGCGGAGCTGGGGACGTGGCAGGGCCCTACGCCCCGGCCTTGGCCGCCCTCCGCACCTGCAGCGCGCCGACGAACCCGAGTGCCAGGAAGGCCGTGGCGGCGAGGAGGGACCAGCGGGCGGCGTCGGCCATGCCCTCGCTGAGGGCCTGCACAACGACTGCGGTTTGGTCGCCGAATGCGCTGGCTGTGCCCTCCATGCGGAGTTGGGTGATGGCGGAGCCGGCGGATTGGCGGGTGGTGGAGGAGGTGGCGTCGGCAAGGGGGCCGGTGATGCCGGCGGCCGTGAGGGTCTTGGGGAGGGTGATGGCGAGGGCCATCGAGAAGACGGAGCCGGAGACCGCGGTGCCCAGGGCGGAGCCGATCTGACGGACGGTGCTTTGCGTGGCGGAGCCTTGGCCGGAGCGCTGCACTGGGATGTCTCGCAGGACGGTGCCAGTGAGCTGCGCCGATGCCAGGCCCAGGCCGAGACCGTAGAGGGTGAGTGGGGCGGCGATGAGCCAGCCGCTCGTGTTCGCGCCCATGACAAGGGCGAGGATGACGACGCCCACAACCTCGAGGGCGAGGCCGATCAGGACGGTGCCCGGCGCGCCGAAGCGGGCGGCGACGTGGCGGGCTGCAGCGCCGGAGAGGAATGCGCCGACGGCCATCGCGGCAAGGACTAGGCCGGCGGACATGACGGACAGGCCCAGCGCATTAATAAGGTAGAGCGGCAAAATGAAGATGATGGCGAACTCGCCGATGGCGACGGCGCCGGCGGTGATGTTGCCCCAGGAGAAGGTGGAGTAGGAGAACAGGCCCAAGTCGAGGAGCGCGGAGCGTTCCACGCGCTGGCGGTGCTGCTCCCAGCGGATGAACAGGGCGAAGGCCACGGCGGAGATCGCAAGTGCGACGGGGACGGGGGAGACCGGGGCGGTGGTGGGCCAGGTCCAGCCGAGCACGGTCAGGGGTTCCTTGGGGGTCCACCAGCCGAGGTCGGGCGCCTCGATGATGGCGAAGACGAGGGTGCCGAAGGCGATGGCGCTGAGCTGGGCGCCGTCGACGTCGATGCCGGGGAGCTTGTCGGGGCTGCGGGTCTCGCGGACGGTGAGCACCGCGCCGATGGCGACGATCACGCCGATTGGCACGTTGACCAGGAAGATCCAGTGCCAGGACACCCACTGCGTCAGTGCGCCACCGGCCAGGGGGCCGACGGCGGCGGCTCCAGAGATCACGGCGCCCCATACGCCGAAGGCGGCCGCGCGATACTTCCCGCGGAAGACCGCGTTTACCGTCGAAAGGGTTGACGGCATGATGAGGGCAGCACCGACGGCTTGCACTGCACGGGCGGAAATGAGGGTCGAGGCGGACGTCGAAAAGCCGGCGAGGACGCTGCCCGCGACGAACACCCCGAGGCCCGCGAGGAAGGCGCGCTTGCGGCCCCACGAATCCGCAATCTTGCCCGTGGACAGCAACAACGCGGCGAGCAGCACCGCGTACAGGCTGTTCACCCACTGTGCCTGGGTGAGGTCCAGGCCGAGGTCAGTAATTATCGACGGCAACGCCACGCCAACGATCGTGCCGTCGAGAACGATGACTCCGAGTCCCACCGAGAGGACGGCGAGGCTGATCCAGTCGCGACGCGTTGGCGTGGTGACCTCTACTTCGCTCATCACTAGCGCCTTACTGATTCTGGCCCAACAGGCTTGAGCGCGCGACCGAGCGCCGCCATGAACAGGCCCAACGCAATCGTGATCGCGATGTGGCCCAAGCCCGCGATACCCGCGATCATCGCCGTGGACTCCTTGCCCTGCACGGTGAGAATGCCGTGCCAGACCATCATGCCCGAGGTCATGAGCACGCCGACGTTGTACACCCAGAAGAACCACGTGAACAGCTTGCCGGACCGCGAAACCCGGAACAGTTTCTCCAACACCAAGAAAATCAACGACATGACGAACCCGAGCACCAGCAAGTGCGTGTGCGTCACCCCAAGCTGTGTGAACTGGCCGTCCGGAAAATCATTCGCGCGGGTGAACTCGCGGTAGAACAACCCCGCGCCCAACCCAAGCACCAAGTACAACACTGCTGCCCTGTACAACTTCTGCACCTTGCACACTCCTTCTACAACCGCCAGCACCGGCGGGAAATCTATTGACACCATCAATGGTGCTGGAGCGGGCGCAGAAAGTAATCGCGCAGCAGGTTGAATGTTGCGTCAACCGATCGGTTGAGTGGGGTTAGCGGGACGTAATAAGGAACCCCGCGAGGCCAAGCAGCACGGCCACCGTAACCGCTAGCGTTTCGATAAGCACCTGCCGCTCTTCATCGTTGAGGTCAATGCCCTGCTCGCGCTTCGAAGAGATTTGTTCAAACTGGCTCGACGTCCACCCAGGTTCGTTTTTGATGAGCGGACGCTTTTCCGTCAGCGGGGTGAATGTGCCCGGCGCGTCCTCGCGAAGGCCGCAGGAGGACGGATTCTTCGGCATAAACTTAGGTGATTCGGTATTTGTTCTGCACGGCTTGTGAGTGAGCGAATCGAATTCCCACGTAAGCTTTGTGATTTTGCGCCGCCCTGCCTGCTCTGTAGAACTCTGGGTCCCGCCGATTGAAAGCACCCCAAGGAGCCCTGCAGGTTCGCCATTCTTATCGACGAGCCACCCTGGGCCACCAGAGTCACCGGAGATCGGGGCCTCGTCCGCAACTACACTGGTGACGCCGTCAGCTGCACCTTCAATTACCCCGCACACCACCTTGCCCATCTGCCGGGAGTTCATACACGCACGCATCCCCTTCATCAGCGAAGGGTAACTGGCAAGCGCGTCACCTGAATAGCGATTATCACCAGCAACAATGTCGCTGAATAGCTGTACTGCCATCACGTCATCGTTGAGGTAATTAAAAGCTCCATCCTCGGGAGGCACTGCAGAACGCGTGGTCTTGCCCACCGGAATATTGCCCTTGTAGACGAGCTCGCCGGGGGCTTCCCTAAAACAGTGCCGCGCAAGGTACACAGTATGCGACTTCTTATCGACGTACCCCACCTGGCACCCACCGTTTCGGCGCCCTACCGCATCCCCCTGGTTCACGACCACCGGGCCGTTCTGCTTGCTCGACGAACCCGAAGAGTCCGACGAACCCGAAGGCTCCGAGGATTCCGCCTGAGCGGGCACCGTCAAACCTGTCACCGCCATCCCAGCCACGAGAGTTGTTGCCAGTACTGTTTTCATGCTTCGCACGTTGTGCTCCTTTGGGGTGCCGCTTGGGTGAGCGGAGGGGGCGTCGATACGTAAGAAACGATACACTACCTGCATGAATAAAATGAGGATTAGTGCAGTAATTGCGCTTGGCGCCGCGCTCGTTGCATGCGACGACGAGCCCGCCGACATCTCCGCCGGTTTCTACGAGCCCGAGCACGGCCTGTACTGCGCCGTCGACACCGCCGAGGAAATGCTGGACTGCACCATGCAGCTCGTCGATGCGCCCGACGCCCAGTACCCTAACGAGTACTCCGGCGAGCCCACGAACTGGCTGTACTTCGACCCGGTGCTCGGCTTCGTCCCCTCCCACGACGTCGGCGCCACCTACCCCGAGCACGGCCACGAACTGCAGCCCGACGAGCACCCGCGCTGGCGCGACTGGGCCGTCACGCACAACGGGGACGGCGGAGTGATCGTGGCGAAGGGTGCGCACTGGTTTAACGTGAAACATGGCGAACTCACCTTATCGACGCCACCACTGAAAGACCCCGAGCATGTTTCCGCAGGCCAGAACGCTCGAATCGGCGACTACTGCGGCACCGTGCAGGCCGCTATTTGCGGGGAGGGCCTGGACGTGATTGCGATTGAGGAGGGCACAGACTGCGAAGCGGCGACCACCGCAATCGGCACGTTTGTGTCGCCGGACGGCGTGACCATGACCGGGTGGGAGTGCGACCGGAGCGGCTACGGCCCGTGGAGCTCCCGCGACCACGACGGGATGCCCGTGTGCCGCGACATCACCGGCGACGCCGGTGCCGTCCAGCTGGCGAAGTGGACGGGTTAAGGTAAGGCCATGAAGAAGATTGGCGCAGTGGCGGCCGCATTCGGTATCGCCGCTGGTTTGGTGGCGGGCTGCGCGCCCGCCAAGCAGCAGGAGATCACGATCACGCAGCGGCCCACCCCGGAGGCGGCGCCTGCGGAAGCAGCGGGGGGAAGAAAACTCGGCGGAGGAGGCGCCGTCACCTTCGGCAAAGCAGTCGAAGTCGCCGAAGCGGGAGAAGTCCGGCAAGTTGACGGAAGTCGATGGGAAGGAGTTCGCCTATGGCGTGGGTGGATTTGACTACTACATCGGCATGCCTGACCAAGACATGTATTGCCTTCCGGAAACATCTACAAAGAACTTTTGGTGCATGGCAGAGTTCAGTAAACCCGCACCTGCGCTGAAGAATTCCGACGAGTTTTCCGGTCAGCAGCTTCCAAATGCGGTCAGCTATCAACCGGCTGTCGGCTTCGAACCAATCGGAACGCTGGCAACCCCACTTGAGACAGACGTTCGCCCCCTCGCACCCGGCGAAACAACCACCATCAATGGGTTCACCTTTGAGAATCAGGGCGCCAAGGTTACCGTCACGCGCGGCATACATACCTTCACCATGACAGACGGCCAGTTCACGGCAAGTACGCCACCACTTGCCGACGCCACCAAACCTGCAGGTAAAAACGCCTCCGAGGGCTCCTACTGTGGTTCCCTCGAGCACGGGTACCGCATCATCGCCCTTGAGGACGGCACCGACTGCCCGGCGGCGCTAGCAACGTTTGAGGACTACCTATCCGGCTCTCCGAAGGGTGGATCGCCACAGGGACAAGCCCAGTTCTACACCGCACCGGATACCGGGTGGGGTTGTGCGCGCGGCTTCCGCTTCCCGTGGGAAGAGAACATCGGCGCCAATATGAAGCCGACCTGCAGCCCGAAGAATGGCGCTGGTGGCTCGGCAGCGGCACTGAGGAAGGAGGATGTGCGCTAGGGCTCTCTGGCCCCTCGATGGCCGAAAACGCGTTCCGCCTAGAAAGACCAGTGGTAGTCAGCTATTTTGTGTTCTGGCCACCGGCGGTCGTGCCGCTCGTCGATGTGAAGCATGGTCCACACTCCGTCGATTTCGGATCCGTAGTGGCGAGCGAAGAGGACCGCCATCGAAAATTTCGTATCGATGACGGCTTCCTTCCACATTTGAAGCCCCTGCATCTCCTCGTCGGAGTAGCTCACAACTCTGATGTAACGGCCTTGTTCCAGTGGTTTTCCTGCTCGAGTAAACGAGCGTGGGTAGTGCGCGTACGGTGGTGTCTTAAAACTGTGTCCCCAAAACTCAGGGTATCGCTGGTAGTACAACAGCACAGTTGGCCACCCACAGCCGGACATGAGTTCGGCTCGGTGGATCAGTTGATTGTTGCGAACTTCCGGACCAGTGTGGTCGATTTTCTCGCCGTCGCGAAAGTAGATGTGCTCAGACTGAGCGGGATAGGAGTGCACACGGTACACCGTAAAATCAGTGAACGGGCCCTCGGCGTCCGTGGTACCTCCACTGTATTTCATGCAATCGAACGTCACCTCTGTCGAGGTGTTGTGCATCATGAGGCTTCTCAGCACGCCAGAAGCACTCAGGTCTGTAATATCTTCGAACTCGGTGAGCCCCTGGTTTTCGCAAAAGTCAGCCCACAGCGGACTCTCCATATTCAGTACTCCTTCCAACATCGTCTATGTGTGATCGTCAACAGGATTAGTGAAAACACAGAGTTTTCCGTTAAAGGTGTACTGAGGGCATTCAAATCGGCCGATCGCAAACCTATACCCACCATAACCGGCTTTATAACCCCATTCGGGAATCGCAAGGCCGATGCCATCTACCTCCGTAAAATATGTTCCAGCTTCATCAGGGATGTTGTATGGAAAACGGCTTGCATTGTTTAGACCAGGCCGGGTAACTTCGCCGGTTATCTCCTCTCCTGTTTCGTCTAGGCGCAAGCGACGATCTTCCCTCAAGCGGGTATCAAGCTGGAAAGTGAAGTCCGGTAAATCCAAATTATTGACACTCGTGATCACTTCTCCATGTCTTCGTTGAATTAACTTGTCAGTAATAGTCCACCCAAAGGCCCGCGACCATTTGGGTTCAATAGGTGCGACCGGTGATATTGGTTTTGTTTCCCCAATACAAAATTCGATCTTTTTACTGATCCTGTAGTCTGAATAGCGGTATGGTCCCCAAATTTGACCTGATGCGTACACATCACATTCTACCCCTTTGGGTTCTATCGCTCCTGCCACAGCTCGTAATTCGGTGACCGGCAAACTTTTAGCAACATCTTTCACCGTGGGCATTCCAAAGTAGTTGTTACCATTAGCACTAAATGAAATTCCACGGTTTGAGCACATAAATTGCACTCCATCTAGAATTCCGTACTCTGCTGCGATTCGAGCAACAGCATTGAAGCATGAGAACGGCTGCCAAAACACATTGGGGTCCGCATAAAGAACCCCACCCTCGAAACGTTGCTGTTGAACTCCTTGATCGTTGATGAACATATCCTCGACAGGATAGCCGTAGCCACTGGCTTGGTAGCCTTGCGCAGCCCACGAAGCCAGTATCCCGCCCCGAACCGCATGCGCTCCCACCGCGGGGGTCCAGTAGATCATGCCACCCTCAAAGACGTTATAACGTCCAATTCCATCTGGAGTGGTCAGTTCATCACTTATAGGGTAACCAAGCTCGCTGTTTTGAGCTCCCATGGATTGCCACTTATCGTAGATCGCGCCCTGTATGCTGGCCTGCGAAGCTGGCAGTGCATTGTGGGTGTAGACGTGACCCCCCTGGAAGTCCTGCTTGAACCACTGGTCCCCTAGAGCCATGTCACTAGTGGTGGGGTAGCCGAGGAATCCTTGTTCCCAGCCATGGCGCTGCCAGACTTTCGAGACAGGAATACTGACGCTATGTGCACCGGTTTTGGGATGCCAGTAGATGTATCCGTTAAGAAATTCCGAACGCTTGCCTACGCCATCCGGATTGGTCTTTTCGTTAGACTTCGGCAGATTAAGGAAACTCGCCGGACCCCCGATCTGGTCATACTTGATTTTGATCGCCCCACAGACCTTGAACCAGGATGGCCAGTAAACGCTGCATCCTGCCGCAGCCCGCAGGTTAGAAACCTCTGTCGACTGCAAATAAGCCTCAGTCGTCTCTGCGTTGTCCGCATCGACCTTGCTGAAATCCTCTGGGATCGCCTCATAATCAGAGCGCATCTGGCCTTCAACTATCGTCTCTTTCGGATAGCTCGTGGAATGCCATCCCTCCAGGCCCTGTGGGTCAAGATCGTCATCAGACACTTCATTAACCTGATATTTTTCAGCTCCGGGCGGGGTGGGGAAGCCCCACTTTGCGAAAGGACTACTCATGTCATCGTCCGGAACGTAAAAGCCACTGTCGCTAGTTGACAGGTCGTCCGTTGGGGTCTCATAACCTGCAACATCGCTATTAGTCAACGAGCTTTCTAATTGCGGGAAAGATTGAGCATGAGCTGGCGAACCAAATGAAGTGGCGAGAAGGATACTCGAGACCATCGCGGCCAGTCGGAATAAAGTTTTAGGCACAGCTACCCTTTCGGTAGAAGAGATTGTGACAAGCTAACAACCCGACATCTACTGTACCAAAGTTTCAAGAGCCCCGAACTCTCTTTAAGAAGGGTTCTCGCAAACAAAAAGAATGGGGCGAAACAATGACACGGTAAAAATAAACACCGCTTGGCCTCTACCATACGCCTTCCACCACTCGTCCCCTTGTAAACGAATGAGTTTTCTTTACAACTTGAGCCCATCCACGAACCGCGCGATCATGGGCTCGCCCAGCAGGTAGGCGCCGTAAACCCCAAGCCCTGCCAGGCCGATTACGATCGACAGCGTGAGCCCCAAGACCATGTCCTCCTGCTGGCGGCTCAGCGGGTCACCACTCTTGATCTTCGAGGACAACACCTCGAACTCGGTGGCTACTCGCTTCATCCAGGGCTGGCCGGGTGGGCGCATTCTGGTGACGGGTGCGAGGAGGCCGGGGGCGTCGTCGTGAATCCCGCACGATTCCGGCCGCGTGCGCGTGTAGGAGGGAACTTCCGTGCTGGCACGGCAGGACTTCGCGGTTACGGAGGTGAGTTTCCACTCGTACCAGGGCCTACCGTTCGGGGTTTCGGTAGTGCTGGTCTGCGAGATCACGCCAACGAATGAGAGGGGGTTGCCGGAGTCATCGACGAGCCAGGCTGGACCACCTGAGTCACCTTGGATGAGGGTGTCATCGGATTCGACCTTAATTACGCCGTCGCCGGCGCCCTGGAGGCTGCCACACACAACTTTGCGCTGCTTTACCGAGTTAGCGCACACTTCCATACCGGACTCGAGGGTGTCGTAATCTACAATGGCGTCGCCCGAAAAGAGGTTCTGGCCTGCGATAACATCCTCGTAGAGCCTGACGGCCATGACGTCGTCGTTTTTGAAGCGGACGTCGATAAGCCCGGCGCGAGTACTGTAGCCGACGGCTTGACTGTTCTTGTAGAGAACTTCCCCCGGGCCCTGCGTGAAGCAGTGGCGCGCGACGTACACCGTTTTCGACGCCGCATCGACGTAGCCAACCTGGCACCTCGTGATGCCGACCTCAACAATGTCGCCTTGGTTCACCACGACGCCGGCGGTGTAGCGCACGGAACTGAGGTCCGCAGCAGCGTTGGGAGCGGCGGCGCCCGCTAGCGCCAGCGTTGCTACTAGCGCTGCAGCTCCGAGTTTAGTTGCGCGTCGCACCTGCGCTCCTTTTGGGTGAAAAACAACATAGTTAAAGACATCTTAGCCTAGTCCACCGCTACGTTTCCCATGTTTCACGTGAAACACACCGGGGTTAACCCATAGACCCAGGCACACCACGGCTGTACTATGGGGTCAATCTTTAGGATGATGAAAGGAAAATCGTGCAGGGACAGCCAGCGACAGACGAAATATTCGCAGCTCACGAGGGTGGAAAGCTTGCCATCCAATCCCGGATGGAAGTGAGCAGCATGCGCGATCTTGCCATCTGCTACACGCCGGGGGTAGCGGAAGTCTGCGAAGCCATCGCACAGGACCCCGCCCAGGCGCGCCGCTACACGGGAGCCGGGAACACCGTCGCCGTCATCACCGACGGCACCGCGGTCCTCGGGCTCGGGGACATCGGCCCCCAAGCATCGCTGCCCGTCATGGAAGGCAAAGCCCAGCTCTTCCAGCAGTTCGCTGGACTGAACTCCTTTCCGATCGTCCTCGACACCCAGGACGTCGACGAAATCGTCGACACCGTCGTGCGAATCGCGCCCTCCTTCGCGGCCATCAACCTCGAAGACATCGCCGCGCCACGCTGCTTCGACATCGAACGCCGCCTCGACGAACGCCTCAACATCCCCGTCATGCACGACGACCAGCACGGCACCGCCGTCGTTATCTATGCGGCACTACGCAACGCCGCGCGCGTCCTCGGCCGCACCCTCGCTGACCTGCGCGTTGTCATCTCCGGCGCCGGAGCCGCGGGCATCGCATGCGTCGACATGCTTCTCGACGCCGGCATCCGCGACATCATCGTCCTCGACTCCCAAGGCCCCATCCACGCCGACCGCGTCGGCCTCAGCCCAGTCAAACAGTCCCTCGCCGCGCGCACCAACCCCCGCAACATCCACACCACCGTCGACGACGCCCTCCGCGACGCCGACACCTTCATCGGCCTCTCGCGCGGCCACATCACCGAAGAACAAGTCCTCCTCATGTCTGAGGCACCGATCCTGTTCTCGCTGGCCAACCCCACCCCGGAAATCGAGCCGGAAGTCGCGCGCAGGCACGGAGGGGTCGTCGCAACGGGGCGCTCGGACATGCCCAACCAGATCAACAACGTCCTCGCGTTCCCCGGCATCTTCCGCGGCGCCATCGACGCCGGCGCCACCCGCATCACCCGCCCCATGCTGCTCGCCGCCTCCGAAGCCATCGCCTCACTTATCGACGCCCCCACCGCCCACAACATCGTCCCCCAAGCACTCGACCCCCGCGTGGCACCGGCCGTCGCCAAGGCGGTAGCGGACGCCGTGTAACAGAACAGGCCAATCAAGCAGTCCCTCCTGCAGGAACTGAACAAGAACGCCAACCTGGTGACCGGTGCCGGCGTCTACGCCAAGGACCAAGCCGTCTTCGAACCGAACGCCAACCTGGTCACCTTCCCCCTCGACGTCGCCGACACCCGCCTCGACGCCAACGGCAACGGCGTCCTCCACTTCGACGGCGAACTGAAACTGCACGGCACCGTCGCCCCCAAGGTCGACATCGACGACATCAAAATCACCATCACCGGCACCAACGCCACCATCACCGGCGACATCGAATCCGGAACGGTCATCGAACGTGAACACAACGACGTAGTCCTGGGCACCTTCCAACTCGACAACGCCATCGACCCATCGCAGCCCAACTTTGCCGCCAAGGCCCGCCCTGTCACCTACGGCGTCGGCATCACGCCACTCGGCCTCAAAGCCGGCGAGACTCCATCCGACGCCAAGGCCGACCTCAACCTGACCTTCGGCAAGGCGGACCTGAGCTCCCGCCTCGACATCGACACCGAAGACAAGCTCAAAGCCGCAGGCATCGCCCTCGGCGTACTGGCTGCTCTCGGTGCCATCGTGGCCGTCGTAGCAGGGCCACTCAAGGACCTACTGCCGTTCGACCTGCCCGCGAAGCTGCCGTTCTAAAACAGCGGTTCACCCACCGGGTGCATCTCACCGCCACCCTGCAACGGCCACGGGAAGAACCCAACGTGGCCGTAAAACAGAGTCAGGCCGAGGAACACCCACATCATGCCGATGATGAACGTCACCGGCACAAACACCTTCCGGGCAACCGGGCTGGTCAGCACGAACGGGGAAAGCAACGCCGAAAGCCCCGTACCCACGTACAAGGTAAACACCATAAACGGTTCAAGCATCGAGCCCGACAACAAACGCGCAATCGGCTCAACCTCTGGTGGACGCCACTGACCAAAATGCATCCCGGCGATACCAAACATGATCAGGCCAAACCCACCGACCGCAGCCACATACAGAATCGGGCGGAGCGTAGCCACCCAGTCCAAATCACGAAGACCGCGGTCAGCACGATCCTCTGCGCGAAGCACGGCAACACCAACGATAAGTGTCATCACACCGTAAAATGCGGCTGGTTCACCAAACGTCACATTATCGACCGCACAACAGAACACACCCTCGATCTGTTCCAGCGGCCACGTGAGCATCATATGCACACCCGTCATCCCGAGAAACGCACCGAGGAACACGAACGCCCAGCCAAACCCAGACACTGAGCGGTCTCCGGCTTTCTGCAACGCACGCATGAACAGCGGCACCATCAGCATAATTACACCGACGACGAGTCCCATCGTCGTGTTGTACGTGATACCTTGCATCAACATGGCCCTAGCTCCTCTCAGCCAACAAGTACTGACGAATCGTCATCAACGCAATCATCGAGCAAAAGGCAATCGTCCACGTCAGCGCCCCAAGGTCCTCACCCTTCACGCCGCCCATGACCCAGAAAAACAGCCCACCGACGACCACAAAGATCGTCAATAGCACCCAACTCGCCGTGAGAAGTTTCGACGCCCACCCCTGCGTCTGATCATCAACCGGCACCAGCTCTTTGCCTACATGCATAGTTGTCCTACTTTCACTCAAGAACTGCAGTACGCACGTACTGCTAAAAAATGAGGATATCCTAATTATGGCGTTTACCTTGGAATATTTGCTTCTTTTCCCGCGGGCTTTACAAGGGAGAAAATTTGGCTATAATAAATGTCGAGCCTCCTGCCCACGGATTCCCCCCGAGTCCGGTTGAGCACTCAACACCCCCCCATTTTCGAGTGCGAGAGCGCAGGGGGTTCACTCTTTGCGTTTTTATGTTTGAGGCCCTTGCAGGCAGGCCCCGGCCCCGCACGGGTTAAGCGACAAAATGTGTGCTTTTCTCGGCGTGTCGACTTAAGTGACAAAATGTGTGCTTTTTCAGGGGTTGGGATGGGTGGGTTGTGGGGTGTTGTGCTGGGGTTATGAGCGTCCTGCCCAGCCGTGTCGGATGGCCCAGGAGGGGTTGAAGTCGGTGTCGATGCCGGTGTCGTAGACTTTCGGCCGGCCGTCGGGT